>JAJRZX010000137.1 GCA_024275045.1 Deltaproteobacteria bacterium | reverse complement strand
CTTGTCCCCATCCCGGTTTTCTTTGCTTAGTTTCTTTTTTTTTGGTTACGTGGGGCATCGTGGGTAGGTGTAATGAACTTACACTTGTCCCCATCCCGGTTTTCTTTGCTTAGTTTCTTTTTTTTTGGTTACGTGGGGCGCATGATGTAGGTGCAATAACACTACACTCGTTCCCATCCCGGTTTTCTTTGCTTACTTTCTTTTTTCCAAAAGAAAGTAAGGGGGTTTATGGAAAAGGTTATTAAAAGAGCCGAGGTCATTGGACCGGCAGGCAACCTTCGTTCTCTGAAGGCCGCAGTATCTGCCGGCGCTGATGCGGTGTATCTTGGTTTTCGCGACGCCACAAACGCCCGCAACTTCGAGGGCCTTAATTTTTCCGATAAAGAGCTGGCAGAGGGCATTGATCTTATCCGAAAAGAGGGGCGAAAATTCTTTGTAGCCATTAATACCTTTCCCCAGCTTGGTGAGTATAAGACATGGTATAAGGCCGTTGACAGGGCCGCGGCCCTTGGCGCAGATGCTGTTATCATCGCAAATCTCGGCATACTCCGTTACGCCAGAGAAAAATATCCTGATATAAACCTTCACCTCAGCACTCAGGCCAGCGCCTCCAACTACGAGTCCATTAATTTCTACGCGACTCACTTTGGTATTCGCCGCGTAGTCCTGCCCCGCGTCCTCACCATAGATGAGATAAAGGCTCTAAAGGCCCACACAGATGTGGAGATAGAGGTCTTTGCCCTTGGCGGGTTATGCATTAATATAGAGGGCAGGTGCTACCTCTCTTCTTATGTGACAGGGGCCTCCACCAATACAGAGGGGGCCTGCTCGCCATCGAGGTTCGTACGTTTTAAGAGCGGCGAGAACGGCTCCATGAGCATCTCGCTTAACAACGTACTGCTGAACAGGTTATCCGCCGATGAATCATCACCTTACCCTACGTGCTGCAAGGGACGTTACCTTATGCCAGACGGTACCATTGCCTATGCCTTTGAAGAGCCCGAGTCCCTTAATATACTTGAGATACTTCCGGGTCTTGTAGAGGCAGGCGTGAGCGCATTCAAGATAGAGGACAGGCAGCGCACAGGGGCCTATGTATCGGCCATGACAGGGGTTATGCGGGAGGCACTTGATACCTACTACGAGTCTCCGGCAAGTTACAGCGTTAGCCCCGAGTGGATGAAAAAAACCCTCTCCTCCTTCGAGGGCTCCAAAGAAACAGTAGGCTCCTACCTCGTAAAATAACCCTTTTGCAAGGGTCTTACGGTTGTGTCGTATATCTGCCCGTGTTTGTAAGGTTCTCTCTTCCTGATACTCCCTTGCCTCTCCCATCTTCATAACCCTCTTTGCGGGGCTTTCGGCTCTATCCTATCATCACGCTAATTCGTGGCATGGCCTTTTTATTCCATGTTAAAAGGCACAGGGCTCATTGTTACTTGCGCGGTAGTTGACAAAGTGAGGCTCTGTGCCTAAAATACATATAAGGTAAAATTTACAGGAGGTTTTTTTAAATGCCCATATACGAATACAGGTGTCCTGAGTGTGAGAAGGTCTTTGAGGTCATGCAGAAGTTCTCAGATGACCCTGTGAGAGAATGCCGGTTCTGCTCAGGCAAAAAGGTGGAAAAGCTTATATCGCGTTCCAGTTTTGTACTGAAGGGCACGGGCTGGTACCAGTCTGATTATGCCCGTAAACCTGTTACGGCGCCCTCTGCCTCTGCCCCTCCCGCCAAGGCCGCCTCCGGGGATGGCAAACCCGCATGCTCGGGATGCCCATCAGCTAAGAATAGCGACTGACCTCTGTTCTTTTTTTACTCGGAGAAATTTTATGGAGATAAAAAAGGCCGCCGTGGAGATGGCCCTTGAGGCTGGCGCCTTGCTGAAGGCCCGTCTCGGCCATGCCGGTCGCGTGGACTTCAAGGGCGAGGTGAATATCGTCACCGAGATGGACCGAAAATCCGAGGATTTAATCGTAGGCCGAATCACCCGCGACTTTCCCGGCCACGGCATCATCGCCGAGGAGAGCGACGAGCGCAAGACCTCAGGCGGGTACAGGTGGATAATCGACCCACTTGACGGCACTACCAATTACGCTCACGGCCTGCCTGTATTCTGCGTCTCCATTGCCTTTGAGGATAAGGGGCAGGTAACCTGCGGAGTTGTATATAACCCCATGCTTGGCGAATTGTTTGTAGCCGCACGCGGCCAGGGCGCTACTCTTAACGGCGAGTCTATTAAGGTCTCCGCTACTACAGCACTGGATAAGTCTCTGCTCTGCACGGGTTTTCCCTACGATATACGTACCTCGAAAGAGAATAATTTTGATAATTTTAAAAGGTTTTCTTTAAAGGCGCAGGCCATACGGCGGGCCGGAAGCGCGGCCCTTGATCTCGCTTACGTTGCCTGCGGCCGTTATGACGGGTTCTGGGAGATGAAGCTCTCGGCATGGGATACGGCGGCGGCATCACTTATGGTAGAGGAAGCCGGGGGCACTGTGACGGCCTTTGATGGCAAAGAGTTTTCCAACTTCAAGCCACGCTGTCTTGCCTCTAACGGTCTTATACACGACGAGATGGTGCGGATACTTGCTCTGGATTTATAGACTACACCGCTTGAATTAATTATAGTAAAAATTACAGGAAAACCATGTCAAGCCTTGCGCTTCGCCTTGCCATACTTGCCGTTGGCATCTCTCTTGCCGTCTATCTTGTGCCGGGCATAGATGCCGTGGGCTACGGCCCAATCATCAAGGCGGCAGTTCTTCTCGGAGCGCTGAACCTTTTCATAAAACCCCTGCTCTTTATCCTCACCCTTCCAATCAATATCCTCAGCCTCGGTCTATTTACTTTTATCATTAACGGGCTCATGCTCTTAATTGTAAGCCATCTTGTAGGAGGGCTTGAGGTGGCAAGTTTTGGCGTGGCCATACTGGGCTCTATTGTAATAAGTATTTTTAGTCTTGTTACGGGGTGGTTGGTTAAGTAAAAGAGGGATTGATTTTATGCCTCGATTTGTTGGATAAATACTTTTTTTAAAAAAATCTGAAACTTCTGTCACACCTCCTGTTCTATTGTGTCTAAATACATATAAGCAGAAAATGAGCGCAATGGGGCGCCATTCAATCGCTCAATCGTATTGCCGGGACAACCAGGGAGGTGACCCATGAATTCAAAAACAGCGACACTAGTTCTATCATCCCCAAAGGAGAGGGTTTTCTCATATCTCTCTAAAATCGAAAATCTGCCACAGTGGGCCAATGAGTTTTGTCGTGAACTAAAGGTTGTAGGTGGAAAGCATAAGGTTGTCACGCCTATGGGTGAGATGTTTTTTGAAATTATCCCTGATGAGAGGACAGGTGTGATAGATATGTTTACAGGTCCTACGGAAGATGCGATGGGTATCTTCCCGGTGAGGGTGGTAGACCTTCCTGGAGGCTCAAGTGTAACCTTGTTTACCATGTTTCAATCGACCGATACCAATGATGAGCAGTTTGATGCTCAATTCCAATCTCTTTTGAAAGAATTGGAGAATATCAAAAGAGACGTGTCGTAAAGATTTGGTAGAAATATCATCTATCCAGAATCAACCAGGAGAGCCGCAGGCCGCAGCTCTTTTGGTTGAGATTGCAAACATTGCGCATTAAATGTGGAGAGACAATTATGAACAATTCATCTCAAGAGGTAGACGACACCACACTCGTAAGTGAGGCACTGGAGGGCAATAGAAAAAGCCTGGAACAGTTACTGCAAAAACACCAGTCATTCGTCTATAACATTGCCTGGAAAATGGTCTTAAATCCTGCCGACGCCGAAGATATTACACAGGATATATTCATAAAGGTGATTACGGGACTTTCTGGTTTTAAAGGGCAGAGTCAATTTAGTACATGGCTGTATCGTATCGCGGCCAATCATCTGCTGAACCTTAAACGAGTAAAGATGGAAAATTTAATAACTACCTTTGGTGATTACGGAGATGTGCTGGACAAAATACCGGATACGGATTTTCCGGCCAAAGGTGTGCCAACCCCTGAAGATCTGATGATTATTGAGGATGCTAAAGTAGGTTGCACGGCAGGGATGTTGATTTGCCTGGATAGGGAGCAGCGAATTATCTTTATACTTGGAGAGATATTTGAGGTAGACCACAATATGGGTAGTGAAATTTTAAATATCAGTAAAGATAACTTCAGGCAAAAACTAACCAGGGCCCGGAAAGACCTGTATACTTTTATGAGGGAAAAATGCGGCCTCGTCAACAAGAACAACCCCTGTAGGTGCCGGAAAAAGACTCGGGCATTTATAGAGGCAGGCTGGGTTGACCCCGATAATTTGCAGTTTAACAGTCACTATATTAAGAGGATATACGAGGTGGCAGGTGGTGGGTGTAATGAAGCGAGTACTCTTATCGAGTCGCAGTATACTGAAATATACAGATCGCACCCCTTTCAGGAGCACGATTTTGTAAAGCAAAAACTCTCGGAGATATTGATGAACAAGGAGGTAAGAAAGACTTATAATTTGTAACTGTTTTCTGAAATTATATAAACAGCCTTTAAGTTATAGGATGGGGGAAGCGAAGTGCAACGCAACAAATGTAATGCTGTATTGTTATATGTTTGCTTACCCATGACTCGGCGCAAGACCCCATAGTTCTTTTAGCCGTTGGTCACGGCCGCAGTTATACCGGTATAATTTATATCTCAGCGGTTTTTTTTTGTAGTAATCCTGATGATAAGTCTCTGCCGGATAAAAACCCTTGTCCTTGATTATCGCTGTCACTACAGGGTCTTTGAGTTTCTCTGATTTTTCAAGTGTGGACTTTGATTCTTCTGCGAGATTTTTTTGGCGCTCATTGTTGTAAAAAATAGCCGTTGAGTACTCATGGCCTCTATCACAAAATTGACCCCCTGCGTCAGTAGGGTCGATACGCAGCCAGAATAACCCGAGAATATCAGTATATGTCAGCACAGAAGCGTCATAAGTAATCTCAACGGCCTCTATAAAACCTTTTCTGCCGTAGTCTTTATACGTGGGGGCTCTGCCGGTGCCTCCGATATAACCGGAGACAACTTTTTTTACTCCCGGAATTTCTTGAAAATCAGATTCCATGCACCAGAAACACCCGCCTGCCAGAATCGCTTTTTCAGAACTATCTTCGGCATATGCCTGCGTTGAGACGACCAATCCCATTAAAAGGATTGATACTATCGTGAGGAGAGTTTTTTTCATTTATTTTTTCTATTTATAATATCTGAAAACTACGCAGTACGGGGTCTCTGCTCTCGTAAATCAAAAACCCTAAAAACTAATCTCAATCCCGTGTTTTTCTTTAACCACTTTCTCTGCCGCCGCGTTTAGGGCCTTGCTGTATTTTTCAATGGCAAAGGGGTTCTGCACATAGACCTTGAAATCCTTTAGCATGTCTTTGTCCATGCCCTTTTTTTTCATGGT
>JAJRZX010000136.1 GCA_024275045.1 Deltaproteobacteria bacterium | reverse complement strand
GTGGATGGTGCGTAAGGATTGATCCTTATGCCTTTACTACCGTTAGAGGTTCAGCCTTTTTTGAATATTCGCGTGAGACGCGTTCCGAGAAGGATAGCATCTTTAAGGACACGACATCTAACTTTACTCAGACTTACGAGCTCAGCATACGCGGTCATATCTACTCCAGGCTGCTAATGATTTATGACGGAGAAGTAAGGTACAGTAGGTTCAGTTTTTTTACGAATGTATCGAACAATACCACCAATAATCTGTTTTTTAATCTCCGCACTACTCTTATACCCAAGAGCCTCATCCCCTTAACGCTTTTTGGAAGCCGAAGCAGCTCCTGGTCCTCTCTGGACGGAGATGTCCCGGCAGTATCAAGCCCTGTCACCACTACGCTGGGTCTTAACTGGTTTGGGAAATTCGAGGTCCTCCCTGTGATGTTTTTTGGTATTACAAGGGATGCCGTAACTTCAGACGACGGTAGTTTCAATAGCAGTAATGTAAAAATCCAATACAACGCAAAAAAAGACTATGGTCCTACTAAAAACATATTTGATTATAGTGTTGATTTTGGCAGCCGTACAGGTGAGTCTGCTCCAAATACCAGCAACGTAAGTTTTGCAAATACAACTCAGTTGTCCAGGCACTCTGTCTTTCGTCTCAATGTGAATCGTGACAGCGCAGCCAATAACTCTGCCTCCAAGGACGGCAGGGAGGCAATATTAACGCTTAATATGAACCTGAACTCATCCCCCAGCCGTTTTTTTAATCAGAACCATTCTGTTTCTTACACCTCCAGCAAGAGTGAGGATGCTACCTCTAATCAGACAAGTTACTCCGGAGGCGTAAGTTATCAGGTCTCAAGAAAAGTAAACTTAAACCTCTCTTTAGGGGTATCCAAAGGGTTTACCGAGACCGAGACGACATCCTCAGATACTACCACTACGAATCTCTCAACCGGTTCCGGTTATAGTCTTACGAACCACATGTCAGTCTCGCAGAGCCTCTCAGCCCGTTTTACAGAGACCAGTTCCTCTAATGAGAATGATATCAATCTCACAGACAGTAAGGCGCTGAGCTCCTCAACTAATCTGAATTATTTCAGGGACTTCTCACGTGTCAACTTTACCTCAAGTTACGGACTGGGGTATTCCTGGACTACGGAGGCTATTCGAAGCACCGAAGGTGAGATTTTCAGCGGGCAGGCCATAACCCATAACGGCCTAATCGGCTTAAGCAGAATAGATTTCAACAGGTTCTTTCTCTTTAACGCGGGTGCCTCTTTCAGTGGTATCTTAAAGACTACCTCAGGTCAGATAACAGATTCCCAGAGCCGGTATTACATGAATTTCAACAACAGGACCTGGACAAAGTATATGAGCATACATGGTTCTTTTGAGAAATCATCTGACACCAGTGCCTTGAGTACCATACAGACCAAAGAGGAAACTGAAGAACTGACCATAAGGTCAACCTCTTTAAAAGGTGTACGCGTCTCCCTGGAGCTTAAACATAGAGTCTATTTTACAGACCTCGCAGGGGCATCTACCTCTAACTCAGTAGGTGGGTCAGTCTCCTATGGACGCAGGGTATTTGACGGCTCCCTTGGTCTCTCTGTTCGCTCCTCGCTTTCGCGAAGCGAATTTGAGGCGGGCTCTACCAGAACGCGCCTGCTCAGTTTTGCCGTAAATTATGATAAGCAGCTTTTGCGCCGCGTGACGTGGCATCTTGCCTACAATTTTGACGATTTTGCCGTAGATGATACTTTTGTCAGGAGCATGGCGTTAAGTAATACGGCCTTTTACAGGTTGAGGTCATGGTCCCTCTCCCTTGAGCATCGCTACGCTATCAGCCAGACCTCATCAAGTGATACAAGGATTAACTCGATATACTTAAAGGCCGGGCGGCAATTTATCCGGATGTTTTAGTTATGCCTGAAGAAAACCAAACTCTCTTTATTCTTGTCTCTGCTATCCTCATCGCTGTCCTTGGTATTGCCACTTTTAGCCGTAATATGGTCTGGTTGGAATCAAGCTCGCTCTGGTCAGATGCCGTTGAAAAAAGCCCTGCAAAGGCACGTCCCCATTATAACTATGCCGTAACCCTTGTTGAAGAAGGTGAGTTTGATTTGGCGCTGAAGGAGAATATGCGCGCCCTTGATATTAATCCCGCGCTCGGCAAGGCTTATTTTAACGTGGGGGCCCTCTATCATCGCGGTGGTGATGTGCGGCGCAGTATCAGGCCCTATCGTATTGCCATAGCATTACGTCCGGACCTTGCCCAGCCCCATAATAATCTTGGAGTTGCCTATATGACGCTTGGGCGTTTAGGTGAGGCGAAGAAGGAGTTTACAGAGGCCATAACCCTGAAAACCGATTATGTGAAGGCTTATGTAAACAGGGCTGCCCTGCATATGGAGCTTGGCGCCGCGGCTGCTGCTGCGGCGGATTACAAGAGCGCTATCAGCCTTGGGACTCGCTCGGGAGAGGTCTATTACGGACTGGCCATGGCCTTGAAAGCCCTTAATAGAGGCGAGGAGGCATTTAACGCTTTTTTAACGGCGGTAAGGGTAAACCCCGGGCTGGCTGAGGGGTACTTTGAGCTTGGGCTTATACTGGAAAAAAAGGGAAACACTGAGAAGGCCGCGGCATTATACAGGCAGGCCCTAAGCCTTGACCCATCACTGGGCAGGGCAGGGGAAAGACTCAGTAAAATACATAAGTAAAGAAGACGGTGAGAGGTTTGCTAAGTTCTGTTGCCGGCCTTACTGCAAAGAGAGGTTTTCTGGAAATATGGAGTTCTTCGGGAGGTATTGATGCTCAGAGGCCTCTTGATTTAATTCAAAATCTCCGAGCCGCGGCCTTGCACACCCTGGCATCGTGCCATTTAGCTCTACCTGCTCACACCCCATGTGCTGCGGATTTATTAAAAGCCCTTTTTAATTGCGTGGAGCGTTTTTTGGGCCTCCAGCCTGATTGATTCAGAGCTGTCATCGGCAAAGGCCGCGATAAAGGCCTCGTACCTCAGGGCCTTTTTCTTGAAGAGGGCCAGCAGCCTTAAGAGCTCCACAACCAGTGGGATATCTCTATTGTCTCCGGCCTGCATAAGGGCCTCAATGGCAACCGGTATGAGGTCCTCTCTTATCTCACCATCATAACCCGTGAGTGCCTCAACAGCGGAAAAAACCGGCCCGGGCTTCTCTGTACGGAGTATTGAAAAAAGCGTATCCACGCCCTTCTCACCTGTAGAGGCAAGTCCCTGGGCAGAGGTGGCACGGTAAAAGGGTTCTTCATGGGAGAGCAGGTGTTCTTTTAGTATGCTGATGCCATCATCGCCGTAATCTTCTGCCAGGGCCACGGCGGCGCTCTTTCTCACATGGTAAATATTGTTGTCCAGGTTCTCTACGAGGGTTCTCTTTGCCCCTTCAGTTCTAAGGCGCGCAAGCTCCGAGGCTGCCAGTAAGGATACATCTTCATCCTTGCTGGTAATACTCTCGGCCATAATCTGAAAGAGGGCCTTGTTTCTCGCAAGGGCTATGGTATGCAGGACAGTCTTCTGAAAGACATTGCGCGGTGGGTTCTCAATGAGATATGAGAGGGCTCCTATGGTCTCAACGCTGCTCTCTTTTACAAGGTGGTTGATGAGTATAGCGCCTTCCTCTCGTGATACGGTTCCGGCTATTATCTTGGAGAACATGGCCGTTAGTTTGTCAACAAATGGATTCAATTTGTCCTTCCACCACTTAGAGTTTTATTGGAAGATAAGGCAGGGCATGACAAAAGAAGACTTGCCGCCTCTTCTTCAGATATATTTCTTCACAACGCCTATTATGTGTTTTAATTGAGCACGGCGGTAGATATAAGCAACCTTTTCAATTATTTTATGTATTATACCCGCTATGTTCTTATCAATCAAATTTTTTTATGGCACACCACTGTATTGTGAAGATGATTTTTTGTTAAGGTACAGGCGCATAGGGTGAGGTTGGCAAAGAGAGGGCAGGGAGCGCCATTTTAGTGTAAAAGGTGAGCCTCTCACTCGTAATGATGGGACTGAGATGGTCAGCAGGGTCCAGTCTGAAGGTTGGCGCATCTCAATCAGGTATCACTACAGGTAATAGTCTTGCTTAACATTATATTATAACTTATGATTACAGCTTAATACAAGGATTATCAATCTATGATTTCATGGCTTTTTAGTATACACTGTAAGTCTACGAGGGGTGTAGCCCTTTGATTTTATTATGAGATTAGAATACGCAAAAGAGCGGATAGATTTTTTCGAGACCCTTCCCGGCCGGGTAGATGTGCTCCATGACGGTGCTCTATGGACCTTGTCTCCGGAGCGGCTGAGGTTTAAGCACGGCCTTGCCCTGGCAGAGCTCAAGGTGCCTTATCACCTCGGGGCAGAGGACGAGTCTATTGTCAGGGCAGGCGTAGTGGGGCTGGCGGCGCTTATTAAAAAACGCTGCGAGTCTCTGAAGTTTCCTCTGCAGGAAGATGAGCACAGCTCCAAGAGCAATGTCTTCGTGGCAACCCCTCAGTTGCGGGATAAGACCTGCAGGCTGGATATATTTGCTCAGGGCTCATTTGAGAGCGTCCTGGCAGAGCGTATCCTTAAGACCACTCCCTATGTTGACAGCGCCCTCTTGCAGGCGTGGCTCAGCCCCGGTGAGAGCGGCGGTAAGTTTCTCGGCTGGCTGCGTGCCATGCTAAAAAAGGCCCGCAGCGATGAGATATACAATGGTCTGCAGGAGCAGACCTCCTACCTTACTCTGCTTGCCATTATAAGAACCCATATAAAATACCAGAGGTCTCTTAAGGAATTTCGTATAAAGGGCCTTGGTTACGAGAAGCTTGATATGGCCGTGGGGCTTAGCCTCTTTAATGTCTTCTCTGCTGTTATTGAAGAGCTTACAGAACCCTGGAGTCCAGGTGATAATGTTGCCAATGTCTTAAAATCCGCGCTCTCGCCTGATTATTTTCTGGCAGTGCAAATGGGCTTTTTAAACACATCTCACAACCCCTACGGGTTATGCCGGGAGACCATTGACGCTTTGCGCCCTGCCATGGTTCCCCTTAGCCACAATACCGAGTCACTGCGCCTCCTTGTTGATGAGGGAGTAAGGCGGGTTAGAAGCGATAAGGGGCTTCTGAGGATGGTTATAGAGCAGGTTAAGATAAGGTCCTTCAGAGAGAAGGTCCTTGGTTACATGATGGGTTTTGATATCCCGGATCAAGTGCTCCGCAAGGAGCTGTTTGACTTGTACAGCGAGGATCGTCTTATCTCCAACCTTATTAAAGACGGGCGTTATGCCCTGGGCCTTGCCGCTCGTCTTGAGGCGCTGGCCAAGGTTGTGGCAAAGGACAGGGCACGTGCGGGAAAGCTCAGCGAGCTGCGTACTCTTGTTATTGAGCTCAGTAAGAAGAGGTCTGTTCTTCGCGGCATCGCGGGAGGCGGTAAAGAGAAGGACCGTGAGGCTATTGTCGCTGTGGTGGAGGGGTATTATGCCCTTGTCTTTGATGGTTTGGTAAGTGAGACTCTAAGGCTTATGATGAATTGCCTTACTGACAGGCGCGTTGAGCTCTCGGGCAAGATGCTTCGTGATGAGTATGCAAAAGGCCGTTTATATCGTTTTCAACGGATAAGAGGCCCATGATAAATACCCTTGAGGCCAAGAAAGAGGGTCAGCTCTTTGTTGATATGAAGGATTTCAGCCGTAAGACGCATAAGATTAAAGAAGTGGCTATGGCTGATTTTATGAAGGAATATTTTTTTAAACCCATACTGGACGCTGCAAAGGGGTACGCCGATGGTGAGGGGTTATCGGAAGACGAGATGGGTATACGGCTGACGAATATACCCGGTGATGCCATTATCTTTTCAGGGGGCATGAGGTGCCTTGTGGCCCTTGCCCGTGATATTCACAGGATACTAAGAGAGTCGGCAAGCGAGCTGGAGCAGAGGCTTCCGCCGGGAAGCGGTCGTGAGGTGATGAATGATGTGCACCGCCGCTTTGAGGAGCGCAGAGAGGCCCTTAAGAAAAAGCGTCTGGAGCTGATTATCGATATAGAGGGCGGGGTTGAGGACTCTGCCGATGCCATACTTAAGATAGGCGAGGAAGAGACGCGTCTTGAGAGCATATATAAAGACGAGCTTACTGCGGCCATAAAACACGAGATGGAGGCAGGGCTTTTTATAACATACGGCGCAAGGGCCGAGATAATAGAGCTTGGTCATATTACAGGTTATCAGGGCCCTGTGAACGTATCCATAGGCGAGAAGATAAACGAGTCCGCCCGCGGCACCTTTAGAAATTCCATGGTAAAGGCATACCTGGAGATACTCTTGTCAGGCGAGAGGGAGAGGCGCAGACAACCTGAGATACAGTACCCCTTTGATGTTTATATTCATACTGCCTACACGCTGAGGATGCCCCCGGACCTGGAGCATGCATTTGAGAAGTTAATATCAGGCAGAAAAATATCTAACGCCAAGGCCCTTACCAGGCTTATTACCGAGAACTATCTCAAGGATTTCAATAAGATAATCGATGGAGAGTCTTTCTCCTCATTAAGGCTTATCGCCTCTGTTACGGATATATATAATAAAGGCCAGGCCCTTAGCGATGAGGCGCTCTTTGCTTATATAAAAGAGAGCAGGGGGGAGAAGTCTTTTTTCAGAAAGGTAATTGAGCGGGAGTCCCTGAATAAATCCATTACAGAGGCCTTTTTTCTACCACAGGAAGAGATGGAGTTTATCTTTTCATCGGGGCCCAATAATACCTTTGTGGAGATATTCTACCGCGCCGGAGAGCTTGTCTTCCGTGGTTTTGAGGCAGAGCCGCCAAGGGGGATTTATGAGATGCTGGACCCTGAGGGAGAGTTCTTCGAGGCCGTGGTGGAGTTTCATCTTGAGCAGTGGCTTGGAGAGGCCGAGAAGGCCGGTACAGAACCCCTGTAAACATACCAAGAGACAGAGGCGCACCTCACCTTCCTTGCCTCTCTCTTATTATCTTATTGTAAGACTATTATCTCACCCAAGCCTTACACGACCCTGCGGCTAAAAATCCTCTTCTGCAAGGACCTCGTTCATGCTACCTGTCCTGTACCCCTCAAGGTCAAGGGTTATATAAATAAACCCAAGCCCTTTCATGGCAGATACAATCTTCTCTCTTATTTTTTCTTCAAGGAGGCGTGGTAACTCTTCACGGCTCGTCTCTATCCTTACCATATCTCCGTGGTACCGCACACGGAACTGCATAAAACCAAGCTCTCGTAAGAGGTCTTCCGCCTCTGCCACCATCTGAAGCCTCTTCTCGGTAATCTCCGTTCCATAGGGAAACCTTGACGATAGGCAGGCAAGTGCGGGTTTACTCCATGTTGAGAGCCCAAGCGCGCGGCTTATGGCCCTGATATCTTTTTTTGTGAGCCCGGCCTCACGGAGCGGGCTTCTTACGCCTTCTTCAGCGGCGGCCTTGCTGCCGGGTCTGAAGTCATTAAGGTCATCAAGGTTGGTGCCGTCGGCAATGTTATGAACACCAAGAGCAAGGGCCTCTTTTTTGGCAATCTTAAATAACTCACTCTTGCAGTAATAACACCTCTGCGGCGTATTCTCTGAAAACCCCTCTATCTCAAGCTCATTGGAGCGCACGATTATATGTCTTACGTCTATCTCGCGTGCAAGCCTCTTTGCCTCATTAAACTCATGAAGCGGGTACGTAGGCGAGGTTGCGGTAATGGCAACGGCCTTTGTGCCAAGGGTGTTGCGGGCTACCTTAAGAAGGAGAGCAGAGTCCACACCGCCTGAGAAGGCCACCATGACATCGCCCATCTCCCTTAAGATACCCTGGAGAAGCACAAGTTTATCCCCTGTGGCAGCATCAAGCCCCTTACAGGCAGACTCGTGCGCCTCTCTCTTTTTGGCCGCGGCCTTGTCTCTTAACCGCATACCCTTGCCTCTTGCAGCTCCTCTTCTGTTACGGGTTTTTCCGGGGTGAGATCATGGGATTTACCCTTGAAGGTGAGACGAATTTTTTTATCCTCACCTGCCTTGGCAGAGGCATAGCGGAGTATTAGCCCAGCTGCGAACTCACATACGTGCTCAGGGGCCTCTTCGGTGATGACTACCAGCGGGCCGGGAAAATCAACGGGCTCAAGCGCCATGTACTCAGGGGTGAGAAGGGATTTTAGCCGCGCGTTATCAGCCTCATCTCTGCCTACTACTATCTTGAAACCCTCATGGCGCAGGTGTCTCCCTGTTTTAAGGAGCTGAAGGTCCCGTGTCTTAATATCTTCTTTATTATCAAAGAGGTCTCTGACTTTTTTGGAGTAGGTAACGTCCGTTAGCAGGCACCCGCCTGAGGGGCAGGGGTAGTCGTTTACCCCGAGCTCATCGGCAAGGTCCATCTGAGGTCTGCGCCCTCGGCCCGCCACTGAGAGGAGCTTTTTCCTGTCCACAAGACCGGCTTTTTCCGCTAATGTAGGTTCCATGTGCCCTGCGCAGAGAGGTCTCAGGATAAGGCCGGTGAGGCCGCTATCACGCTCGATGATTCTCATGGAGTCGCGCCGCTGGCTCATGGGTCTCTGTCCGAGAACCTCGCCCGTAAGTATAAAAGATGCCCCAATCTCATCCATGTATTTTTTGGCGGCCTTGAACATATATATGCGGCAATCCACGCAGGGGTTCATACCCTTGCCATAACCATGCGCAGGGTTACGGAGAACATCCATGTAATCATCGCCCTTTAGCATGACCTTTATGGGTATCCCAAATTCTTCTGCCACACGCCTCGACTCGCTCTTGCAGCCACCGGCCTTGCGCGCGCTTGTGGTGCAGGTACAGAAAGCAGAGGTAAAGTTAAGGGCATGAACCTCAATGCCCTGGTCTATTATCATCTTTACGGCAAGTGTGCTGTCAAGACCCCCTGAGAGCAGGGCCACGGCCTTTGTCATCTTCAGTTACCTCTCTTCGTGTTTTTTTAAGTAAGCTTCCGCCCTGCCGTAAAAGCGGCAGAGGGTAAAGTTCTTGTATTTCAATTAATATAATTATACTGTTAATAACAAGGAAAATCAAAGGGCCTCGTGAAATCATAGCGCAGTTGCTGCCATGTGGCCCCTAAAAAAGAGGGAAAGAGGATCTTGAAGAAAGAAACACTTGTAGGAATATTATTCGCCGCGCTTATCGGGTATCTTACTTACCGCGTCATGGCCCCTTTTTTCATCCCCATCTTCTGGGCCGTTGTCTTTGTAATACTCTTTCATCCTTTTTACGCCTGGCTCCTTCGGCATTTAAAGATAAAACCCCTTGCATCGGCACTGGCCTGCGTTACCATAGCCTTCTTTTTTATCGTGCCCATGGCCCTGCTTGCAACCATGCTTACTAAAGAGGTGCTCTCTGTTTACTCTCATGCCCAGCATATGGCATCCAACCTCTCGGCCGGACGCAGCAGTTTTGATTTCACCTTTCTTAATTATGTGCAGGGCCTCCTTGAGAGGTATGTGAATCTCTCAAGTATGGATCTGAAAAAAGCCGTGGCAACTACCTTACAGCAGACAAGCGGTTATATTGTGCCCGGCCTAAAGGGCGCGGTAAGCAACTTTGCGCAGCTTTTTTTCAACATTGTACTTGCCTTTTTCACCATGTTTTTTCTCTTCATGGAGTCCGATAAACTTGTAGAGGTTTTAAAAGACCTTATACCCCTTGATGATGCACAGACAGAAGATGTTATCACTAAAAATCGGGTCATTATTACCGCCACACTTACCGGCGGCGTACTTGTAGGTGCCGTGCAGGGGGCCCTTGGCGGTGTGGCATTCTGGTTTCTTGGAATATCCTCGCCTTTTCTCTGGGGTTTTGTCATGTTTATCACCTCTTTTCTGCCGGGCATCGGCACACTTGTCGTGGTTGTACCGGCTATCCTCTTTCTTCTTATTAAAGGTGCCTTTTTTAAGGCGCTGCTGCTTCTTCTCTGGGGCGCCCTTGTTATAGGGCTTGTAGATAATCTGCTGCGCCCCATTATCATAAGCGGTAAGACCCATCAGCACCCGCTACTGCTTTTTTTCAGCGTACTCGGAGCTGTGCAGACCTTTGGTTTTATAGGCATAATAGCCGGGCCCATTATACTTAGTCTCGCCATAGGCGCCCTTGAAATATTCAGGCTGGCCATGAACGGCGACAGGTCTTCCTGATATGGCCGGTTCAGAAACAGAACATATGGACGGATTCATCAGGCGACCCGCAGGGTTGGTGCCGGCGCTGCTATTTGCCGTGACCCTCTGCACCACTGTTATCGCCGGGGCCCTCTATCAGGGGGCTGACATCATCCATCACCCACGCGAACTTCTTCTGGGGCTGCCCTTTTCCATATCCCTGCTCCTTATTCTCGGCACCCATGAGCTTGGACATTTCATCGCCTCAAGAAGGCACGGAGTTATTACCACGTGGCCTCTTTTTATCCCCGCCCCGCCCATACCCCCCATGATAGGGACCTTCGGGGCTGTGATAAGGATAAAATCCCCCATTACCACAAAAAACGCTCTCGTGGATATCGGCGCCTCAGGCCCGCTTGCGGGTTTTGTCGTGGCGGTTATTGTTACGGCCATAGGGCTCAGGGCCTCTACCATAATAGCCGTTCCCGTGGGCACCGGTGCCATGGGGTTCGGCTCTTCGCTGATATTTCACGCCCTTACATACCTTATCCTCGGTCCTATGCCCGCGGGCCTTGATGTCTTTCTAAGCCCCGTGGCCTTTGCCGGTTGGATAGGGTTTTTTGTTACCGCCATGAACTTGCTGCCCCTTGGCCAGCTTGACGGCGGCCATGTAGTATATGCGCTTCTTGGCAGGAACCAGAGGCCCATATCATTCATGCTCGTTGCTGTTATGGCTGTGCTTGGTTATTTTACCTGGCCCGGCTGGTTTATCTGGGCGGCCCTTATAACCGTCATAGGGCTCAGGCATCCGCCCCTTGCGTACAGAAGCCTTCCTCTGGACAGGAGACACAAGCTTACCACTTTAGCTGCTATAGCGGTTTTTATATTGACTTTCATGCCAACGCCATTTTATATTATTTAGACTATGAAAAAATACACTGAAGAAGAACTTAAAAAATTCGACGGCTCCAATGCCGGGGATCCAATTTATTTCGCCTACAAAGGCAAGGTATACGATGCCACCAAGAGCCCTCTCTTTGTAGAAGGCATGCACTTTGAGCATTATGCCGGCTGTGACCTTACCGAGTTTATTGATGACGCGCCTCATGACGGCGATGTCATGGAAGAGCTTGAGGTGATAGGCGAGTACGAGGGGTAAAGGTACTGATTAAGGCGGGTTGCTCCTTGTGCCGCGTGTCTACGGCTTATATGAAGGGCATAAAACTCGTACATGGCAGAGGAGCCTTGTGTTTCTCACCCTGTTTCTCATCTTTTCTCTGTCCTTGCTTTGCGGGTATTATCAGCCCCGCGGCCCGAACCTGCGTCTTGATTGTGCTGCGAGCGTCTTTCCTCAGGCTCTGCTTTGAGAGGGGCATCTTATTTTATATGGGCCCTTTTTTACTTGCCTGTGATAGGGTAAAACTATGAAGCTTATTATATTAGGCTGCGGCACCTCTACGGGTGTGCCTGTCATAGGTTGTACCTGCCGGGTCTGTACATCCGCTAATCCCCGAAATAACCGCACAAGATCATCTGCCCTTATTGAGGTTAATGGCAGAAATATACTTATCGACACATCTACGGACCTGCGCGCGCAGGCCCTCTCCACCGGTATTACACGGGTGGACTCCGTGCTCTTCACCCACCCACACGCCGATCATATCCACGGCATAGACGAGCTGCGCTCCTTTAACATGCTGCAGAAGGGACCTGTCTCATGCTTTGGAAGCGCTGATACAATAGCCCGCATCACACTCTTATTTGAGTACATCTTCAGCGATGAGCGCGGCGAGAGCATTACGCCTGAACTTACAACTACCCTTGTAGACGGCCCCTTTAAGATAGGCACTGTTGAGGTAATCCCGGTTGAGGTCTCTCACGGCAGGAGCTCGGTTCTGGGTTTTCGTATTGGTTCTCTTGCATATATTACGGACTGTAGTGATATCCCCCCGGTATCCATGGAGAAACTCCACGGCCTTGACCTCCTTGTACTCGGGGCGCTCCGCTACAAAAAACACCCCACGCATATGACCGTAGAGCAGGCCATAAAAGTAGTTGAGACCCTTAAACCCCGTAGAACCATACTTACTCATCTTGGTCACGATATAGATTATCCACGGGATAACCCAAAACTGCCTGCATCCATGGAGTTTGCCTATGACGGATTATGCGCAGATGTATGAAGACCTGAGAAAGTGGCTTGGGTAAAGCAGGGGGTAGATGGGGTCTGATAGGGGGGGTAGGATGGGGTGAGACAGGGGTAGAGGGGCATAAAAGAGAGAAGCGCGGGATGTGCCAAGGGCTTAGCTCCAGTCTATGAACTCGTACCCGCATTTGGGACAATGCGTGGCATTTAGACTGACTTTTTTACGGCAGTACATACATTTTTTGGCCTTGGACCCCCCTCTTATGATGATAATGGCGTGGGGCAGGGCGACGATTGGTATGAGCGCCCCGTATAAGAGCCACTTTACGAAACTGCCCCCGCCTCTGGCGGCTATAAAACCCAGGACAATCCCTGTGCATACGGCGATTGCCGCGTATATAACGATGATTATTGTTACCGTCACATCACACCCCTTTATCTCTAATCTATCTTACTCTTTTAACTTCCTTGTCCCTTAAAAAAGCTCACCCGCTTTTGTATTGTCTTTTGATTCAAGAGCCTGCATCTCACCTTTTTCGTCACCCTCCTCAAGCTCAAGCGTCTTGATGGCAGGCAGGGCCGCGCCGATAATGGACTCAAGGTCTCCGTACATTGTTGCCGTAGTTACGATGACGCGCTCTATCTGTTTCTCGCGTTTGGCCCAGATCCTTGTCATGGCCCTCTTTTCCTGCTCCAGCTCATCCTTCATGCCCTTAAAGGACTCAAGTATGGCCTCTACCTTCTGTGAGAACTCCGGCCCTGAGAGGTACTTGTATATGGCCTCCATCTTCTCTTCCCTGCCAACAGCGGATTGCTTTATACGCGCTACCTGAACAAGGGAAGTCCTCAGGGCCTCGGCAAGGTTCGGGGCAAGATGGTAACCCGTTACCCAGACTCTCTCAATAAAAGCAAAGGAGTTTACCTCCTTAGGCAGGGCCTCTGTGGCGATAACAGCGATATCCGCCTTTACCTCGCGCTGGTCGTCTTTTAGCTTTTGCAGCCAATCCTTGCTCCAGACTTTTGTGCGTTTCAGCTCCCAGATTATGGCGCCGCAGTAGTGCCCTGTATTTGTATGAACTCTCTGTATAATATCCGCGCCCCTGATTCCCTTTGGTACGGGTAGAATCTCGTCAAAAGGAAAGCGGCTCTTAAGCGTGGCCTCAAGGTCAAGCTCCATGACCTCGCCCTGGGTCTGCATGGAACCCTGCTCGGACTTTCGCTTCAGGTCCTCGATTATCTTCTGCATGTCCTGCATCTTTTTCTCTTTTTCAAGGTCCTTCAGGCGATGCTCCTCCATAAAAGCCGCCTCTGCCTTGGCTCTTATGGCCTCGCGTTCTTTCTCCATGGCGCGGGCCTTCTTCAGCTCAAAGTCACGTTTCTCATCCTCAAAGGCGCTTCTTTCTTTTATATAGGCAAGCTCCCTCTTGTTGGCCTCCTCGATTCGCCGCTCTTTTTCTATCCTATCTGCCTTTAAGGCCGCTATCTTTGCTGCCGCGGCCTGCTCCGCGCGCTTTCTTGCCTCCACCTCAAGGCGTGTGCGCTCAGAAAGAAGTCTCTCTTTTACGCGTTTATCCACGTCCTCGCTTTTTTTACGCAGTGCTTCTTCGCGCAGCCTGAATCTTGCTTCCCGCTCCCGCTCTCGCGCCTCATATTCTTTTTTAAAACCCTCGTTAATCTCCCGCGAGAGGGCCTCGGTAAGAGGTATGGTATTATCGCACCGCGGGCACGTTATCGTGTCATTTGCCATTTTTCCGTATTTTTAAAAAGTTATATGTCTACTCTTAGTATATACCTTTTTTCCCGTAAAAGAGAGTATAGGGCTTAATGAAAAACACACTCTTTCTCGAAGTTAATATATTCGCGTGCCCGCCCGTCCCCTCAGGGCCTCGCTCATAAGAGCGGGTGTGGTTATAAGAACCTCAACCCCGCCGGACTCGATAAACTCAATGGCAGCCTCTACTTTTGGCCCCATGCTGCCCGGGGCGAACTCGCCCCTCTTAAGATATTTTCGCGCATCCTCTACCCTTAACTCACGAAGAGGACGCCGGCCAGCACCTTCAAAATCAAGATACACACAATCTATGGCCGTAAGGTTGAGTATGGACTTTACGCCTGTCGTCTTTGCAAGAAGCGTAGTTGCGCGGTCTTTATCCACTACGGCGTCTATGCCGGAAAGGGTCTTGTCTTTATTCTCTATTACAGGAACCCCGCCCCCGCCCGCTGCTATGACAACAACGCCGTCATCAGATAGTTTTTTAATTACAGGGGCCTCCACTATGCGCCTCGGCGCAGGTGAGGGCACAACACGCCTCATGCCTTGCCCGCTCACCTCTCTCATGACCCAGCCTTTTACCTGCTGAAGCCGCTCTGCCTCATCACTTGTGTAATAAGGCCCAACCGGCTTATCAGGGCTCGAAAAGGCCCCGTCATCACGGTCTACTACTACCTGCGTAACAAGGGTGACAACCTCGGCACTGATACCGCTCCTCTTCAATTCATTATAAACGCTCTGCTGTATCATGAAACCCAGACCGCCCTCGGAATCAGCATCAGAAATATAAAGGGGCATGGGAGGTACAAAACCCTTTGCCGCCTCGTTTCTTATGACGATATTGCCAACCACAGGGCCGTTGCCGTGGGTGATGATTACGCCGCTGCCACCTTTAAGGAAGGAGGCAACAAGACCGCAGGCAGACTCGGCATTATGAAACTGCGCCTCTATGGTACCGGACTCGCCGCGCCTTATAAGGGCGTTGCCGCCTATGGAGAGAATTACCTTTTCCATTTCTTCAAAACCTTCCCCTTACTTTCTTTTGGAAAAAAGAAAGTAAGACAAAGAAAACCAACGGGGGGAACTGATTTAGTTTCTGTAACCGAGCCTCTGCGCCCCACGAACTCAAGATAAAGAAAACCAATGGGGGGAACTGATTTAGTTTCTGTAACCGCCCCTCTGCGCCCCACGAACCCAAGATAAAGAAAACCAACGAGGGGAACTGATTTAGTTTATGTAACCGACCCTCTGCGCCCCACGAACCCAAGACAAAGAAAACCAACGGGGGAAACTGATTTAGTTTCTGTAACCGCCCCTCTGCGCCCCACGAACCCAAGATAAAGAAAACCAACGGGGGAAACTGATTTAGTTTCTGTAACCG
>JAJRZX010000135.1 GCA_024275045.1 Deltaproteobacteria bacterium | reverse complement strand
TTTTTTTATGATTATACATGAAAGAAAATTTTAAGACACGTTTTTTTGTTCCTCCCGGGGTGATTTGCGTAAAGAGCGGATGAGGTTGAAAAGCGTGAACAATGGTGTTTTAATATTATACATGAGACCAAGTGTTCTGCGTGAATTAAAGAAGGAGCTTCGAGAGTATCTCGTACGGTACGGTTATCACAGCTCCGCCTACTCATCCCTGCAGGATGGATTGGATTATTTTGTCCTTCCTGATGTGGGTTACATTCCTTATGCACTCTCTTCGGGCATTGCCTTTGCTCTCTCAAACCCCCTCTCCGCAGTAGGGGACTACAAGAAACTCTTAAGCGCTTTTGTAAGACGCTTTCCACGGGCCGCCTTTCTGCACGTAACCCCCGAGGCCGCGGAGGCGCTCTCTGAGATGGGTTTTTATCTCAATGAGATGGGTGTTGAGACGGAGCTTGCCCTTGAGAATTACAGCTACAGGGGCCGCGCAAAAGAGTCCATGAGGAGAATGATCAGGAGGGCCGGCGAGTCAGGTACCCGCGTGGTGGAGATTAAAGGGGACTCTGAGTTTAATGATGAGCTTAGAGAGATAACAGAGGAGTGGTTAAGTACAAAGAGTATAAAAGAGCGCGAGTTCTGGTTTCTTGTGCGTAGGGCCGTGTACGGCCATGAGCCTGATGTGAGAAAATTCATAGCCCTCTCCGATGGGCGCGTGGCGGGTTATATCTTTTTTGACCCCATGTACAGGTTTGGCCGTGTATACGGGTATCTTGCCGGGACGCTTCGAACCCGCACCTCTGCCCACGGCGGCACGCTGGCCCTTATTATGAGCCATGCCATAGGGGTATTTAAGGACGAGGGCGTGGAGGTCCTCTCTCTGGGGCTATCTCCTTTTTTTGATGTAGCCGATGCCCGTTACAGGCACTCTTTTTTTATGAAACACGCCTTTCGTTTTTTATACCAGAGGGGCGGCGGGATATTTCCTTTTAAGGGGCTCTCTTTTTTCAAGTCAAGGTACGCCGGGGGGCAGAGCAACGGAGTGTACCGCGACGGCAGCGTTACCAGGCGAAAGATATACTTTGCCCATAAATCAAGGCTGCCCCTTCGCGAGCTCTACGAGAGCTCAAGGCTCATGGGCCTTGTTGACGGAGTTATCCCTGCGATGAAGAGGTTTCTTTTTGCCGCGTCTTAGTAAAAAGGTTTTTGTGTTGTTAATGGAAAAGTTCGGTCCCCTGTCTTGAGTCTTGATCTTGTTCCAGGCCCCAGATTTTTGAAGTCTTCTCTTCTCCCCATCGCCCACGCATTTTACTCCATTGCCTCGGGCAGAGGGCGCCAAGTATCAGTTCTTATGGCGGTGGTCCTGTGCCCGTATGTAATCCACAAGCTCTCCGCCAAAGGCAGAGGACGTATGCACCTCGTCGTAGAGTATATCCGTCTCATAACGCTGTAGCCTGAAGACATCTCCCTCGGAGTAATCAGGGAGCAGCCCGGCAAAGAAAAATCCCAGGTCCTCGGCCATTAGCACGGCCTCGGGCGTAAAGGGGTCGCGCAGCTCAAGGTCAATATATATGGCGTTGAAGTGCCTTTTTGAGAGCGCGGCGGTCTTGGTTTTCAGCCGATCCAGAAAATCTTTCCCAAACCTGTGTACGGTGATAATGGCTGTCTTGTGCGCGGGTTTTATCTTAAGACTTATCTCCGACTCCTGCGGCAGCACCGTCATGTTTACGGGTATGGGGGACTCAAGGAGCCTCTGCAGGCCAATGCCCGAGTACATGCGGTCGAATATTTTTTTGTATCTATGCGGTATGAAAACAGGGTAAGGCGTGGTCTCCTGGAGGTACTTAAAAAACGTAAGTATGTTGCCCGCGCCCTTTAGCCCACGCTCTTTTATTACCTTTATGGAGCCAGGAGGTATCCACCCAAGCTGCAGCGCGGTCTCGTTAAAACCAAACTTCAGGTTAGCCCTCTGGCTAAGGGCGTGTATGGTAAAGGCATTGCCGTACAGCGCGTAGAGCGAGCGGCGCCGCGCCTCTTCCATGAGAAAGGTGAGCATTTTTTTCATAATGCCCCTGCCCCTGTACTGGGGCATAACCACGGCCACGCCTATCTCGGCCACTTTGTTGTTTGGCCGCGGCATTATAGCGAAGTGGCCCGCAACCTCACCGTCCTCAGTAACGGCAACGGTGGATATCATCTTGCCCTCGCGGTTCATGGCCGCTATCCGCTCGGGAAAATAGAGGTCTTCCTTAAGGTACGTGTAGCGATAGGTCCTGTAGATACACCTTGAGACCTCTGCGGCCTCTTCCGGCCTCATAAGGCGTATCTCCATCTCTTTATCGCGCGCCGGTATCTTGCAGACGCTAAAGGGGGTCAGCTCGTCAGCGGTGTACAGGTCTACAACGTGCTTGCCCCTGAAGTACTTAAAGAGCTGCAGCTCTTTGCCCTTCTTGCCGCGGTTGACGAAGAGCACCTTGTCCATGTTTTTTTCTATGGCCCTCAGCCCGGGGGTGTTTTTTTTCTTCTCCACGAAACCAAAGGAAAAAGGCAGACCCATGTCCTCGATATTAATCTGCAGTCCATCGCTTCTGATGTGAAAGGTTATCTCAAAGGTCTCGTCTTCATAGGGATTGAAGGCGCGGGTAATGACGCTGAGGATGGCCCCGGAGAGGGCTTTGTTGATCTCTCTTATTTCTTTTGAGTTAAAGCCGATGCGCCGCGAGAGCTCCCTGCAGTAGGCGGATATCCCCTTTATGTAACCGGGGTCGTTTGGCACGGTGAGCTTTGAGATTTTTTTCAGCATAATAGCGCCCCGCTCTTGTCTGTAATAATCAAATTATAGCACAAAGAGAGGTTTTTTTAAAGCCGCGGCTCTACTGCTGATGCGCAGGTACGGGGGGGCAAAGGAAAGGGTTAGATCTTGGTCCTGTACAACTCAATGAGCTCACTGGCAACACGGGTAAACTGTATGCCCATCCCGCTCTTAATATGCCTTACAAGGTGAGGCGGGGCCTTTTTAGCCCAGATTACAATGCCTTCGGCCTCAAAGCGGCCCTCGCCGGTCTCAATGAGCAGAAAGAGCTTTGTCCCGGGGACGAATATCTTGTTTGTCTTGATATATAACCCTGTATCAGAGAGGTTGGTGATAAACGAGATGGACTGCGGCGGGTTGGTATGTCCGTAGCGCACATTGTTCCTAAAGGGTATTCTCTTGCTTGCTCTGTTATCGGACATAGCGCCTCCTTAATAGTTAAGGATGTGTTACGGCAAATTAAATCATATATTAATAAAATACACAATTTATTCTAATACGGCGTATTTTTTGCTTAACTTGAGTTTTTTAATCCCTTAAGAGTACTGAAAGGGTGTAGAGGGGGGAAAGGCAAAAGTTTGGAGCAGGGGCAGGGGTGGGTGGTGGGTCAAAAACGCACAGCAGCATAAACCGCACGGCAGGGCAGATATGAGGGGAATCAAGGCTAAAGCGCACATTGAAAGGGGGTTTGCGCTTCCCGGGCCTTTTGCGGCAGGTCTCTAAGGGCTAAAAGCGCACACCATGATATATGGCCGCGTATAGAGGTTTTAAGTTTTCATCTTGTTTTTCAGGTACTTACATCATCAGGAGCCTTTGGCACGCCTTATGCTTTATAAAACCACGGGCAGCGGGCTGTACGCGGTTAGGTAATACATTCCAGAGGAGGCTCAGAAGATGAAGGTCTTGTTATTAATGCTTATTCTCACCATTACTATCTTGAGTGCCCCAAGTCCGGAGGCTGCGGTCTCTTCAAAGGGGCTCAGGCAGGCGCTTGTTGAGAGCGCTGATATTGAGGCGGTTTACATTGTTGACAGTACTCATACCTTTGTGAAAGGCGCACTGCCGGCACCTGAGCAGAGCGGTCCCTTTACTGTGGTTGGCAGTTATTACAGCGGCCCGTCGCGGACTCACGTGGCTACGATGATAGAGCACGAGGCAGAGCCTGTGGTGTATAAGAGCAAGAGAGGAGAGTTAACGGGCCTTGAGCCCCTTAAGGGCGGAGCGGCAAGGCTTACGGAGGCGCCTCTTGAGTCAGACGTAAGCGGCGCATACTCGGCCATTGATATCTTTGAGACCGCAACCCTTACGTGCAGGTCCCGCGGCGGGTATCCTCTTTACGTGGTGCCGAGAAAATACGGCGATTTTAAGCGTTTAACCGAGGTGGGCGCGCTGGAGGCATTTGAGTACATACTTGGCAAGGGGGTAAAGGGTGTCTGGTTCGTGGCCTGTGACGGTCCTTCGAAGGTAAGGTTTCAGGTTATGAAAAACTACGACTTTATAAACGATGGTGAGAAAATAGCCGAGCTGAGAGAGGGCCTTGTCCTTGATGATGTGAATTATGTAAAGGACAAGAAGGCCGAGAGCGCACGCCTTGCCGCGCTTCAGAGGTCATGGCCAAAGAGCTTTGTTTCCCTTGAGGGCACGGCCCGTGAGATAGCGGCCCTTAAGATGGGTTATGTGCGGACATTTGACGGAAAAAAGAATTACGGATCATACAAAGGGCTTATGGATGGCGGACGCTGCGCCTCGGTGAGTATAAAGAGTGTAACCGAGGATAATAGCGTAAGGGTATCAGAGGTTCGCGATTACAAGGTATGTTCAGGCAAGGTATACGCGCTGGGTCTCAGCGAGAGAGAAGAAAAACTCGCCGGCGGCCCCGGGCTCTATGTTCGAGGAGGAGGTTTTCAGATGGCAAAGACTCCTTGAGCTCTAAGCCGTGGTTTTGGGATTAAAGGGACGAGCCTCTGGTTTGTCCCTTATTTTTATTTATTTCAAGGTAAATCATTGCCATTTCAGCAAGTGGCTGTATAATAAATGGATAAGTAAACTACTGTGATTACTCATTTTTAATTAACGCATAAAGGAGGCAAGATGCAGATGGTATTTAAGAGGTCCCTGATATTTATGGCGGCTATTTTATTAACGTTCTCCACCATGTCGTACGCCGAGTCAAAGAGCAATGTCAGGGTGTACAACGCCATGACAAAAGGTCATCAGGGCCAGCAGGCAGGTCATATGGCGGCTCACATGGGTGGCGGCGGTAAAGCGGGTTATCCCTCAGGTGCTCATGCCTCAAGAACCGGTGCAGGCCATCATGGCTGGAAGTATTCTCTGGATAAGAAGCAGAGAGAGCAGGTAGAGTCCATGCATCTTGAGCTTAGCAGGTCCATGGCCCCATTAAAGGCAGAGCTGGCCTTTAGAAAAGCGGAGCTTAAGAATCTCGTCACAGTGGATGAGCCCAACACAGCTGCCATAAAGGCGAAGATTAAGAAGATAACCTCCATCAAGTCAAAGATAATGTGGAATAAATACTCCTATACCGTAAAGATGAGAAAGGTGCTGACGCCATCGCAGCGCCGCTCCTTTGATATTGAGTTCATCTCCAATGCCGAGCACTGGCAGGGGCATTACAAGGGTAAGTAAATTCAGTCTTTATCCCCCCTGCTCGGCAGGGGGGATATTAACCTGGTTTTGATTAAATACCTTGATTTTCCTCATTAAGATGTAATAGAATACTGATGCGCGGCGAATCCTGCTGTCTTCTGAGTCCGCCATTCACCCTCTCTCTGATTTAATATGGTGGAGAGAACCATAAACCTCACCAATATTAAAGAGTCCCTACTGTGACCCGCCAAACACTTATTCTCACAATTGCATCTATCCTCCTCTTTATAGTCCTTATTGTAATCTATGCTTTTCTGCGCCGTTTTTACCGCAGACAGAGGTTTCTCCGTCTTGACAGGAGCAGAGACCGCTACAATCCTATTATCTCATCTATGGTTCAGTACCCCGGGCAGGTGACGGCAGAGCGCCTTCTTACCAGGCGGGGTTCCCTTGACTGGATAGCGGTTGAGGAGGCCCTTATCTATTATATAGCCACGGCAGACCCCGTGCTTTACCGCAGGATGTACGCCTGGTTCGAGGAGCTGGGTTATGTGGATTATTACCTGAAGCAGCTTCGAAGCTCCAGGATGTGGGAGAGGGCCCGTGCCGCCGAGCATCTGGGTATTATAAAATGCCACAGGGCCGTAGACGACCTTATAAAGGCGGTTAACGACAAAAAAAGAGACGTGCGCAATATGGTTGTGTACTCACTGGGGTTAATAGGGGACGCCAAGGGCCTGCCCGCGATTATGGGCAGCCTTAAAACAGGGGTGTATTCGCTTGAGGACGTCTCTCTTCGTATAGTAAAATCCTCGATTCTCTCATTTGGCAGGGATTCCGTTAATGTGCTTAGAAGCGGTCTAAAGAATAAGAACTGGCGTGTAAGATGCGTGGTTGTGGATATTCTCGGCGACCTTGAGGGCCCGTCCGTAGTAGACGACCTCTGTCTCTGTCTCTTTGACGGCGAGCCTGATGTAAGGGCAAAGGCGGCCAAGGGCCTTGGAAAGAAAAAGGCCATCTCAGCCGTTAAGCACCTTATGATACTTACGGAAGATCCCTCCTGGGTGGTGCGCCTTCACAGCATCCGCGCACTTGGTCTCATATCCGCCGTTAATGCCGTTGATAAGATAAAACTCTGTCTCCTGGACTCGAACTGGCAGGTTCGCCGCGCGGCTGCCGAGGCCCTGGGGTTTATGGGCGAGTATGCCCTGGAGGCCCTTAGAGACATTCTGCTTAACCATGAGGACGCCTATGCCAAGGAAATGGTGGTGGAGGAGATGCAGCGCACGGGGCTGGTATGGAATGTCGTGAAGGGGCTGGACGACGAGAGAGAGGATGTGCGCAAGATGGCCGGGGATACGCTGTACGCCATAGGAGAGCAGGGCGCTTACGCACCCCTTATAAACGCCCTTGGCCGAGGCACCCCCGAGGTTCGGTCCCGCATGATAGAGATACTTGGCCGTTTTAATTCCAGACGCGTCATGGATGCCTTGCGAGCCACGGCTGATAATGACGCCGATGCAGAGGTAAGAAGAGCTGCAAGGGCTGTGCTGGGATACCCCTGATCCATAAGTAAAGGCGCTGCGGCGTCAACTGCTGCGAGGTATATGTGAATATCCTGAGTATTATAGTAAACTGGTTTAACTACATTGTGCTGGCATACTTCGGTGTGGCCAACCTTGTCTATTTATTCCTGCTTATTGTAGCCAGTATCGTAGTGATAAGGCACATGAGGCGCCTTAAATACGGCAGGTACCAGGAGGAGCTGCACTCCTCTATTGCTCTGCCAGTTACCATGATTATCGCCACATATAACGAGGAGCAGAATATCGCCGATACGGTAAAGGCCCTGCTTCGCCTTGATTACCCTGACTTTGAGGTCCTTGTTGTTGACGATGGCTCAGAGGACAATACGCTTACAAGGCTTATAGAGGTATTTGCCCTTGAGAGGATAGACCTTGTGTACAGGTCTCTTGTACCTACAAAGGCGGTAAAGGCCTTTTATGTAAACCCATCCATACCAAACCTTACAATAGTAGCCAAGGAGCACGGCGGCAAGGCGGACTCGCTGAACGTTGGGGCCAATGTCTCGCGTTCTCCATATATATGCTCTGTTGACGCGGACTCCATACTTGAGGAAAAGGCCATAACAAGGCTCATGCGTACGGTGATTGAGGACCCCGATACCATTATGGCCACGGGCGGTATCGTGAAGATACTCAACGGGTGCGTGGTGCGGGGCGGCAGGATTGAGGAGCTGAAGCTGCCTACGGACAGCCTCTCGAGGTTTCAGATAGTAGAGTACATCAGGAGCTTTCTCTTTGGCCGCGCCGGCTGGAGCGCCATTAACGCCCTTCTTATAATCTCAGGCACCTTCTCTGTTATAAACAAGAGGGCCCTTACCGCCATAGGCGGTTACACTACGAGGACGGTTACAGAGGACATGGATCTGATTCTCAGCCTTCACAGGTATTTTATCGAGGCGGGCAAGAGGTACAAGATACACTTTGTCCCGGACCCCGTGTGCTGGACCGAGGCCCCGCAGACCTTTAAGATGCTGGCCCGTCAGAGGCGGCGCTGGCACCTTGGCCTTATGCAGTCCTTGCTCTGTCACAAGAAGATGCTCTTTAACCCAAAGTACTCTACGGTTGGTTTATTTGCCATGCCCTATCAGTTCATCATAGAGCTCTTTGGCCCTGTGGTGGAGATTGCCGGGTATGTAATAGTAACGCTCTGCTTTTTTCTCGGTCTTGTGGACAGCAGGTTTTTTGTCCTCTTCTTAACCATGGCCATCCTCATAGGGGTGCTTCTCTCTACAGGGGCCATACTGCTTGAGGAGATGACGTACATGAGGTACCCGAAGATAAAAGATTTTCTCATACTGCTGCTCTACGGGGTGCTGGAGAATTTCGGGTACAGACAGATTAACAGCTTCTGGCGCACACAGGCGGTAATCAAAAAACTCTTTGGCAGCAAGAAGTGGGAGAGGGTTGAAAAGCATGGTTACAGATGGAAAAAGAACTGAGCCCGCAGAGTCTAAGGGGCCGGTGATAAATAAGGGGGCTTCTGTGAGCAGACCCGGGGTAGTGGAAAGAGTCATTTTCCTGAGGTTATGCCTCTGTATGCTCGTGGCCTTATGTGTATACTTTGCCCCTGTAATGACGCAGGCTGCAACTGCATCAAGGCTCTCAAGGGAGAACACTTTCAAGGCCAGGCTTGCCGCAGACCCTGCTGATGGCGAGGCCCTGGAGGGACGGCTGCGTGAGTTGAAATCAGAGGGCCTGTACACTGAGGCCGCTGCCGCGCTTCATGCCGCCGCCGCTCTTACGGAAGATGGGCGAAAGAGAGCCGGGCTTCAGGTAAGAGAGGCGCGGTTTCTTGCCTGGGCCAAAGAGTACGATAAGTCTATTGCTCTATACCGCGCGGTCTTGAAGGAGTACCCGCAGATGGTCTCGCCGCGCCTCGGCCTTGCCGCCGTGCTTGGCTGGAAGGGGTGGTATGATGAGGCTGTTAATGAGTATAAAAAGGTGCTTGAGCAAAACCCCGGTAATGTAAGGGCCAGACTGGGTCTGGCACGAACCCTTGCCTGGAAGGGCGCCTACGATGACTCGGCAGCCCTGTACAGGGAGGTGCTTGGGTCAGACGCTGAAAATAAGAAGGCCCGTCTGGGCCTTGGACGAACCCTGTGGTGGAGCGGAGACAGAAAAGGCGCCGAGACCGAGATGAACACCGTGCTTGAGGCCGACCCCGAGAACAGCGAGGCCCTTGCGCTTAAAGAGCAGATAAGGTCAGCCACGGGCCCCAAGCTCTCTCTGGACTTTATCGTCTCTGATGACTCTGATGATAACCACCTTGAGATTTACAGAGCCGCACTTTTTTATTCACCTGTGGCACACCTTGGGCTAACCCTCGGGTTCTCGCAGTTTGAGGCCTCGCGTTTTGAAAACAGGTCACGTGCAAAGTCCCTGTGGCTGCGCTCTGTGTACAAGGTATCAAAAAAGACCTCTCTCAGGGCAAGAGTAGCTCTACTCAGCCTTGATACACCGGATAACCCCACAACAGAGATGACATGGGGTGTATCGGGCAGAAGGGTTTTATCTGAGAACTTTCGAGGTGGCATAGGTTACTCGCATTATGTTCTTCTTGATACGGCACAGCTTATACGCAATGATATCAGGGTAGATGATTTTTCTGCCTATGTCACGGGCAGCCTCGGTTATCTTGACCTCACCGTGGGGGGTAGTTTCGGCGATTACTCAGATGGTAATCAACGTATCGGGTTTTTTGCCGATATATCAAAAAGCGCCACGTACTCAGGCGTACTCTTTACCCTGGGGTACAGGCCGGAGTACAGGGACTTTTCCAAGAACCTTAACAGCGGGTACTTTGACCCCTCGGGTTTTATAGCTCATACTTTTTATGGCCGCGCAAGGGGGTCTGTGTATGACGGGCGTATTGAGTTTGATGCGCTGGCCGCGGGAGGGCTGCAGTCCTACAGCGGTAAGACTGAGTCCACCATGAAATTTTCCCTTGATGTTAAGGGACATATTACCGATAATCTCACAGTAAGAGGCGGCGCCAAGTACGCAAAGAGCGCCCTTGCCAGCGCGGCCGGTTTTGAGTACGTGGAGTACAAGGCCGGGTTGGATTATAATTTTTAGGAGCCATCATGCGCACAGAGCATAAGGTATGGATACTCACACTTTTTTTCGCGGGCCTCTTTGCCTTCGGGCTTTACAGCGCATTTAAGCCCGAGAGTTATCCTCTTAAGTTCATAAGGGGCGATGTAAGGCCCATTAGCGAGAACGTGATAATAGGCCCCTACCCGGAGAAAAAAGAGTGGCTGAAGCTGCGTAATGATATAGGCGTGGATGTGCTCGTTAGCCTCATGGATCCCAACTCCGTGGTAGAGGGCAGGTTTGTTAAGGCGGAAAAGGCCATGGCAGAGAAGTACGGCATGGAGTTTCTGAACTTTCCCATGGATTTTCTGCACCTCTCCAATGACTCCAATAAAGCGGCTGCGGCTAAACTCTCGGAGTATATACTGAATTCAGGCGGCGATAAATTGTTCTATGTACACTGTTACCTTGGCCGTCACAGGGTAAAGGTCTTTGGCGAGGCATTTAAGGTTTTGCTCGAAGAGGCCAATCCACCGGAGGCCCAAAAGACCTCTGCTCTCGCGACCTCTCCTTAGTGAGCAGCTTGACCCCGCTTCATCCTCAGCTCTGACCACACGCACACATGTAAGCCCTATTACATCCTTATCTTTTACGGATAGGTATGATATATTTTACGGTATGCTGATATATATGATGAGGGTCTACTGAACAAACCCTTTTTGCCGGATAAATTCAAGAGTAATTATGGTGCAGGCAGAGTGAGATTTTTAGCGTACATAGGTTCCGTGAGTATTGGCATTCTTCGCGAGATGGGCAGGATGATGCTCTTCTTCGTGCAGTTTCTCGGCACTATCTGCCAGAGGCCTTTGAGGCTGCGGCGCATAGTCATGGAGATGCATTTTATTGGCGTGAAGTCGCTCTTTGTTATTATACTCGTGGGCTCCTTTGCCGGCATGGTTCTGGCTCTGCAGGGGTATTACGCCCTTCGTGTCTTTGGCTCCGAGGCCCTTCTTGGCTCTGCCGTATCCCTTGGCCTTGTGCGTGAGCTCGGCCCTGTACTGGGCGCGCTTATGGTAGGGGCAAGAGCGGGCTCGGCCATGACGGCTGAGATAGGCATAATGAAGATAAGCGAGCAGATACTCGCCCTTGACGTTATGACCATTAACCCGCTGAAGTACCTTGTCACCCCAAAGATTATCGGTGCCATACTTGTTCTGCCCCTTCTTATCAGCATCTTTGATGTTGTGGGCATATTCAGCGGTTATGCCGTTGCCGTGGGGCTTCTTGGCATCAGTCACGGCAGTTATATGGACGCGGCCACATCTGCCCTTGTCTTTCAAGACGTATCCGGCGGGCTTGTAAAGGCGGTTGTCTTTGGTTTTATTCTCTCATGGGTCTGCTGCTACAAGGGTTATAACTGCGAGCACGGGGCAAAGGGCGTAAGCAACGCTACCACAGAGGCCGTGGTCATGGCCTCTGTGCTTATATTTGTGGTGGATTATTTTCTCACCTCCTTCCTGCTATAAGTCCGAGGGGAAGAGGCGGGCGAGGTGCCCGGTGATGGACCTGTGGTCCAGGTAGAGCAGGGGCGGTACGTTACGAAGGGGTTGGTTGAGATGTGTGTGTGCGACTTTTTGGCGGGTGGGGTAAGAGGAGAGTCTGGTGATAGAGATAATAGACCTTAAAAAATCCTTTAACGGCCAGGAAGTCCTCCGCGGCGTTAACCTCACCATTAACAAAGGTGAGACCACTACTATTATAGGCCGCAGCGGAGGCGGCAAAAGCGTGCTTCTCAAGCACCTTATCGGTGTGCTGCGCCCTGACAGCGGAAGTATTATCGTTGACGGCGAGGATATTACAAAGATGAGCAATAAAGAGCTTGTGAAGGTGAAGAGAAAGTTCGGCATGGTCTTTCAGTTTGCCGCTCTCTTTGACTCCATGACCGTACTTGACAACATTGCCTTTCAGATGCGTGAGCTCTCGGCCATGAAGGAGAGTGAGATACTGGCGCAGGCAGGAGAGATGTTAAAGAGAATAGGCATGGAGGGCATGGAAGACAAGTACCCTGATGAGATAAGCGGCGGTATGGCCAAGCGGGTGGGCCTTGCCCGTGCCCTTGTGATGCGTCCGGAGTATATGTTCTTTGATGAGCCCACTACCGGTCTTGACCCCATAGTGGAGAACACCATTCATCAGCTCATGATGACATGTACGGCTGATACAACATGTACGGATATTGTCATAAGCCATAACATAGGCGAGGTTATGAAGATATCCGATAAGGTTGCCATGCTGCACGAGGGCGAGATTATAGACAGCGGCACTCCCGATGAGATAGCCGAGTCCGACAACAGCGTAGTGCGCCAATTTCTCACAGGGAGCCCTGATGGTCCCATACAGATTTATTAGTTTTTTTTCACGTTATGTTTTATGATGTTGCCGTTATCCGATTAAAGAGCAGGGGAGAGTTATGAGACAGCACACTGTAGAGGTTATAGTAGGGGCCTTTGTTGCCCTGGGACTTGTTGCTATGGCTTATCTTGCCGTGAGTTTCGGGAATGTCGGGTTCCTTGAGAAGAATATATATCGCGTGAGCGCGGAGTTTGATTCTACTGCCGGGCTACGTTCCGGAGCAAGGGTGGAGATAGCCGGCGTGGGCATAGGCTCTGTAGGTTCAATAGACCTTAAGGATTATCTGGCCAGCGTAGAGCTTAAGATAAACAACGGAGTTAAGATACCTGATGATTCCATAGCCGCGGTAAGGACTAACGGTCTTATCGGGGAAAAGGTAATTAGTATAGTTCCCGGAGGTTCAGAGGAAATTCTTGGCGACGGTGACAGTATTGAAGATACGGAGTCCTCTGTAAGCATTGAGGAGCTCATCAGTAAATATATCTTCAGTGAGAAGTAATGGCGGCAGAAGCTCTTAAAGAGCGGGGGGCGTGTTATGCGGACCGGATATATATATGATGGAACACTTATAGCCTCAGTCTTTGTTCTGCTCCTCTCACTTGGCGCAGGCGTTATGGCCTCGGAGGGTGAGTTAAATACAGGCAGTTTCCCGGCCTCTTCCACGGTGATATACAGTACAGACGGAGGGCTTGGTGAGGGATATGTGGGGCGCGCCCGCAAGAAGTGCCCGCCTCGTTACGTAAAGCCCCTTGATGATACTTTTTTAAACGAGGGTTACTCTCCGGAGCCGCAGGCAGAGCGCCCCTCTGATGTTTCCACGGTGTTAAACGCTGCCATCGGCGAACTTGGCCAGGGTTATGTGGGCAGACCTCATAAGAAAAGCGCTCCCCGTAACGTAGAGCCCTTTGACGATACCTTTCTAAATGATGGGTACGCTGCGGGAGAGCAGCAAGTCCCTGCCTCCACGGTGATATATACCACCGGTGAGGCAAGATCAGCCTCAGTGGTTATGGCCGCATCTGATGAGGATTTTCTGGAATTAGATGACGAGTTTGACGATGAAGATGTAGCGGCAGTAGCCGACCCCCTTGAGGGGTTTAACCGCGCCATGTTTCTTGTAAACGATAAGCTGTACTTTTATGTTCTTCGTCCCGCGGCCCTTGGTTACAGCAAAGTCATGCCTGAGCCGGGACGTGTGGCGGTGAGAAGGTTCTTTGACAATATCTTCATGCCCATTCGTTTCGCCAATAATGTGCTTCAGTTCAAGTTCAAGTACGCGGGCATCGAGCTTGAGCGTTTTGTTATAAACTCCACCGTCGGGGTGGCGGGTTTCATGGACCCTGCCAAGAGTCGCTGGAACCTTGAGCCCCATGAGGAGGATTTTGGGCAGACCCTTGGCTACTACGGCTTTGGTCCCGGCATGTACATAAATCTGCCTTTTTTCGGCCCATCCAATGTGCGCGATGTGCTGGGCATGGTAGCCGATATATTCACGAATCCCATGTCATACATACTTCCCCATGACCGTGAGATTGTAATAGGCATAGACCTGTACAGGCGCGTTAATGAGGCATCCCTTGATATAGGGCTTTATGAGGACATCAAGCGCGATGCACTTGACCCTTACATTTTTATAAGAAACGCCTATCATCAGCACAGAGAGAGCCTTATTAAAGAGTAGACGTGGGCGAAGGTGTGGGGGGGGTGAGGCCGAGAATGCGGTTTAGTGCTTTTACCCGCGCCTTACTGTAAAGACAGAGCGCCGCGCTTAAGTTGTTTGTCGCATGAAAGAATGGCCCCTCCTTCGGAGGGGCCATTCTTATATTTATATAAATACTATCTTGGTCTGCCCTAATTACATGCACCATCACTGCAAACCAAAGCCGAGTTTAAAATTCGCCCCCTTTTTTATATGCAGGCGGCCTTTTTCTGTCTTTTCAGGATAATACCGGCCTCCTCGTCTTCACCCAGGGTTCCGTTGATAAAGGACTCCATCATCTTGTATGCCTCATCATCGTTAAACTGAACAGGTGGGTGTTTCATGAGATACGCCGCAGGCGAGTAGAGCACACCGCCAATGCCTCTGGTAAGTGCGAGCTTGCAGCACCGCAGCGCGTCTATGGCCACCCCGGCGGAGTTTGGCGAGTCTTCCACGGAGAGGCGCAGCTCAAGGTTCATGGGCACGTCTCCGAAGAGGCGGCCCTCCATTCTTATAAAACAAATTTTATTGTCTTTTTGCCATGGCACGTAATCGCTGGGGCCCACGTGAATGTTGTCATCATCAAGGCGCTCTCCTGCCACGGATTGCACGGCCTCTGTCTTGGAGATTTTTTTGGACTGAAGGCGCGGTCTGTGCAGCATGTTGAGAAAATCCGTATTGCCCCCGGTGTTGAGCTGATACGTACGGTCCAGTTTTACGCCGCGGTTCTTGAAGAGGCTGGTAAGGGTGCGGTGCGTAATGGTTGCGCCGAGCTGGGCCTTTATGTCATCGCCGATAATGGGAAGGTTTTTTTCTTTAAAGCGCCTTGCCCATGACTTGTCGCTTGCTATAAATACGGGCATATTGTTTACAAAGGCAAGGTTCGCCTTAAGTGCGCACCGGGCGTAAAAACGCGCGGCCTCCTCAGAGCCCACGGGCAGGTAGTTAAGGAGTATTTCCGCGCCGCTATCCCTTAATATGGAGACTACATCGTCCTCGGAAGGCTCCTGCAGAGGGGAAGGCACAAAGCGGTGTCCTTCTTTGTACTGCTCCATGTGTACGGGGTTTCCGTCAAGTACGCGTCCCATGCTCACGGTCACACCTGAAGCGGGGATATCGCGCTGAAAGACTACGGTGCAGTTTGGGGGTGAGAATATGGCGTTGGAAAGATCCGTGCCAACCTTGCGGCTGTCAATATCAAAGGCGCAGACAGGTTCTATGTCGCCGGGGGCGTATCCGCCTATATCCCAGTGCATGAGCCCCACTGCCTCTTTTGCGGTCTTATCCCTGTAGTAGTGTATCCCCTGAAGTAAAGAGCTGGCGCAGTTGCCCACTCCCACGATGGCTATCTTTATTTTGGACACAGGGTATGACCCTCCTTATTACGTTACTTCATTGACCTGGTTTTAAAAGGTATTTTTTTAAAAAAAAGAGGGCTCTATTCTTGTCTGGAATACAAGTCCCCGTTAAATACTCTTTCTCTCTTAAGCCGGT
>JAJRZX010000134.1 GCA_024275045.1 Deltaproteobacteria bacterium | reverse complement strand
GTCATGTACGGGTACCTGCCCATAATGACAAACTCCAGCACTGTAAAAGGCAGAGCCCCGTCACGGGCCTGAGGTACGTAACTCACAAGACGGGCAAGGTCTCTCTGCGTATACTCGTGAAGGTCACGGCCCTTTAAAGAGACTTGGCCGCTCCATCTGGTATGCACCCTTATAAGGCATTTAAGGACCGTACTCTTTCCCGCCCCATTTGGCCCTATTATGGAGACAAATTGTCCTGCCTCAACATCAAGGGAGACGTTTTTTAGTATGGCTTTATCCCCTATGGAAAAAGAGAGGTCCTCTACTTCTATGGCCTTCACGCTCTCACCCTCCCGCCTTTTTTACTTCAGGGTGTATGGCCCCGGCCATATCCTCAAGAAGCAGTATGAACCGCGGACCGGGTATTGTGACGTAATCCTCACCAAGGACATAGACCCTCTTATCCCGCACCGCCCGCAGCCCCTTCATTGTCTCCCACTCGTGTTTTATCTCTTCCTCATCCCAGCCGTTTTTCTTCATTGAGGGCACAAGGTCAAGGATAATATCAGGGTTAAGGCCAAGGAGCCCCTCCCATGAGAGGCGCGGGAACTTCATCTTCTTATCCCTGTAGACGTTTCTGCCGCCAACTATATCAAGGAGCTCATCAAAGTACCCGCCTCTGCCCGCGATATACACTGTCTTAATGCCTATTGAGCCCATGCCCCTCGCTACGGATACAAGCACCGCGGGGTGGGTTAGGTTGGCCGTGCGATCTCGGATGACCTTTATCCTGCCCCGAAGCTGCTCTGTAAGGGCTGCGGCCTCATCACCTGCCCCAAAGGTCTGACCAAGGGTCTCTATGGCAAGTAGAATATCCTCAACTCTCTTATTATCAACCGTAACGGTATCTATGCCAAGGGTGGCAAGGTTCTGCTTCATGCCCGCCTGCTCCGGGAGCAGTACGGCTACATCAGGATTAAGAGATACAATGGCCTCGTAATTGGGGTCTATGTAACCGCCAACCCCGGGCTTCTTGCATGCCTCGGGTGGGTATGAACAGAACCTTGTCACGCCCACAACATGAGCGCCAAGGCCAATGGCAAAGAGGGTCTCCGTAACACTTGGCGAGAGAGAGACTATGCGGCACGGCCTCTCTCCGTGACTGCCGCATGCCTTCGGAGCCGCAGTTCCGGCCAGTACCAAAGGCGGTACCGCAAGAAAAAAGATAAGAAGAGATAAAAAAAGACCTCTACCTGCAGTGCCACATAAATGCTGAAAAAAAAGCCCGGATATACGATTACGGCTCACATCAATCCTTGAGTTTAAAGACAAAGACAACGGTCTTTGTAGAGGCGGTTGGCCGTCCGTTAGAGGTTGCCGGGATAAAGCGCGCCCTCTCAAGGGCTTTAAGCGCTGCCCTGTCAAGACGGGCAAAACCGCTTGAGCTCAGCACCTTTATATGAGAGTGCCTGCCGTCTGCACCGATCTGCACCTGAAGTTTCACCCTGCCGTCCTCACCTCTAAGGCGTGAAAAAGGCGGATAGGGCGGTATCTGAAGCCCCTCTATTACCGCGGCTGCGCTCCCCGTGCCGCTGCGCCCCCTGCTCTGCTCGCCCCCTTCTGCTCTTTTATCCCCCGCGGCTCCGGAACCCGGCTCTGCTTCAGAGTGGTAGCTATAAGAGACAAGACTTGACTCTCCCGTAAGAGACTGAGAGTTGATATCTCCAGGCATGGGGCTGTCCTCTGAGAAAAGAAAACTTGTCTCCCCATGAGGGACAGGTACGGTACTCTCCAGGGAGATTGCCCTCTTATTAAGGGGCTTATCCTCTTCTACCGCCGCCTTATCCGTAACCGGGTCTTGAGCAGCGCTCAGAGTGGTTAGAGACGAGGCCGTGGTCTTAACCTCTCTTGCTTCTTTTACCACTTTAGCTTCTTTTTTTACCGCTGCCCTTATAGAGGGCCTTTTCTCATGAGAAAAAGCCTCTTTTTTAACGACCTTAATCAAGGGCAGACTTATCTTTTCAGCAGCCACCTCGGCCTTATCATGGCCCACGGATAATGGTACCGCCTCTTCCCCGCTCACAGCCCCTGCCCCCGCGGCGCCATCACCTAAAAGACCTGATACCTCCACGAGCACAAAAGACTGCCCAACCCCACTTGCCGGTGTATGCAGAAAAAAGACAAAGACCGCAAAAAAGGCTGCCCCGTGAATAAAGAGAGAGACAAGCAGGCACCTGAGAAGATGGTTATCCCTTGCGGTAAAGACCCGTGAAGGGGTCTTTACCGCAGCCCCGCCAAATACCTCTGAGGACGGCAAGGCCGCATCTTCACACTTAAAGTCTTGTATCTCCGCAATAGTCGCCATTACTAAAAAAAACCTCACCTGCTTGTTAAAGAATTAAAAACTTACCCTTACCCCGCCGTACGCCCCAATCCCGGCTGTGCCGAAACCCGCCACCTCCTCGTAGTCCTGATTAAGAAGGTTCTCCAGACGCCCGGTAACCGTAAGATTCTTTGTTACTGCGTACGAGAGGGCAAGGTCTACAACAGTATAAGGGCTGAGCCTTACGAGGGTGGCGGGAAAAGTAGAGAAGTCCAAATCCTCGCGCGTTCCCACGTACTTCATATCCACACTCACGCTGGCCTTCTCGGAGTAATTATAACCGATATTTACATTGGCCTTATGCGCCGCGCGGCGGATAAGGCCCATGCCCGTGGACCTGTCCAGAGTATCGGTATAAGTGTACCCGCCGCGAATGGTAAGCGAGTCCGTGGGACGAAAGGCCGCGGTAAACTCCACGCCGTTTGTATCAGCCCCTGATATGTTCTGGTACTTAAAGGTAGCAGAATCAAAGTCTATGAGGTCATCGAAGTTGTTCTCAAAGTACGTGGCACCAAAAGAAACTCTGCCCTCAAGAAGTGTCTGCTCTACGCCAACGTCCCAGCCAGTGCTGGTCTCGGGACTAAGCCTGGTGTCGCCGTACTGAGAGTAGAGCTGAAAGAGCGAGGGGGCCTTGAAACCCGTGCCGAATGTGGCCTTAAACTTTGTGCCCGTGGAATCCAGATTATAGGCGGCCGTAACCCTGTACGTAGTCTCGGAACCGAACCTGTCGTGGTTATCGGAACGGATGCCGGCGGTAAGGAATAACCTCCGGGCAAGGCTGAGGCTCTCCTCAACGTAGTACCCTGTGTTACGAGCCTTTCTGTTGCTGAAGTTGCTTGTAAAGGGGCCAAAAGCGCTCTCCGAGTGAAACTTTGACTCCCCCTCCTCCTCCTCATACTCAACGCCTGCCGTAAGCGTGCCGGCCTTGCCGAGACGGAGCGTGCTCTGCAGCTCTGTCTTTGTAAGGCGGCTGTCAAAAGAGCTCAGTGTAAGGCTTGACGGATGAAGCGGGTCCGTGCCGTTGTTGTTCTCCCTCTCATTATCTGTTAGAGAAAAACCCAGGGTATTTTCCCATAGGCCGTTAAAGAGAAGCAGCTCAGCAGAGGTCTTGAAGTAAAACATCTTGGACTCTGTGGTGTTATTGGGGTCATCCATGCCAGGCCCGCCGCCGTTGTCAATATCGTGTCTGGAATCAGTGTAGCGCCCCGTAACATTAAGTGAGAGGTACGAGAGGGGGCTAAACCCAAGGCGCGCTGCCACGGTAGTGTTCTCATATCCGTCCTTTTCCGTGTTGTTGTCAGCTGCCGCAGCCGTAGAGATGCCGTCCGTATCCTCACGCGAGAGGCTGAGTGAGTAGTTCACAGTGGAAAACCCTCCGCTCACACCTGCGCTCTCTCTGTATGTATTAAAAGACCCGGCCTCGCCTCGTGCAAATACGTGCGCAGAGCCTGAGCCTTTTTTTGTTATTATGTTTATCACACCGCCCATGGCGTCTGAGCCGTAAAGCGTGCTCTGAGGGCCTTTGATTATCTCTATGCGTTCAATATTATCAACCGTAAGGTTGGCGAAATCAAAGCTCCGCCCTGTTGCTATGGGGTCGTTCATCTCCACGCCGTCTATTAAGACCAGCGTGTGCTCGGACTTTGCGCCGCGTATGAATATGGATGTGGCGCTTCCAGGTCCGCCTGCGCTCACCACGTCAAGGCTGCCCACGCTGCGAAGCAGTGCCTCCACTGTAGTTTTCTGAGACTTCTTTATCTCATCAGCAGTTATTACCGTAACATCGCTCCCCACTTCCGCCGTGGGCGTCTCTATCCTTGTTGCCGTAACTATTACCTTTTCCACCTCGTCCGCCTTAACGGCCGCACCGGCCAAGGCCGGAATGATATTAATAACCACAAAAAAAACCACTGCAAAAATTGCGCTTCTCATCACTGATGCTCCTTTAGACCCCCCTCGGGGCCTCGGGTTATCTTATGCCCTGAATCAGATTTCCTGGCTTCCGGTTAGACCTACTTGCCGCGCCTTCCCATCCAGAGGGACAGTGGCAACTCCTGCGGCGTTCGTACCCGGTTACAGTCGCGGGGCGGCGGGGGCCTTGCACCCCCTTCCCTTAAACCAGGGCATTGAACAAATGTTCATGCTCCGTTTTTGTCAATCCTGCCTCTCCTGTACCTCCTCTCTTGAGTTAAACATAAAAAATCCCCGAACCTCTTTAAAGAGGTTCGGGGATGCCGTTTTTCATCCGCGATACACATTATACTCCGCCCCCCTGCCACGAGGGTAAGAGTACTGTCAGATCATTACGGGCAGGTTTTCTGGCTTCCGGATCATCCTACTCACCGCGCCTTCCCATCCATACGGACAGTGGCAACTCCTGCGGTTTTGGTCCCCGGTTACAGCGGCGGGTCCGCGACGGTCTTGCACCGTGCTTCCCTTTTCAGGCCCTTGCGGGCCGCCTGTAATTATGGTTAGTTTTATTTTATATACTTAGACGTTATTGTCAAGAAGATTTCAGGGCAGCAGAAAAGAGAAGGATAAAAAACCATAAAAAACGCCTC
>JAJRZX010000011.1 GCA_024275045.1 Deltaproteobacteria bacterium | reverse complement strand
TTGCAGCTCTTCTTGCCTTTATAGGTAGCCCCAAAGCTCTGGCAGGCGTCTTCTATTACCGCAAGTCCCCGCGTCTCGGCAAGAGCGCATATTTCATCCATATCAGCGGGCTGACCATAAAGCGCTACGGGTATAATCGCCTTTGTAGCAGAAGTAATTTTTTCTTCTATCTTGGAAAAATCAATATTATAGGTCTCCTCGTCTATATCCACGAACACGGGCCTGGCGCCAAGGAGCGATATAACCTCCGCCGAGGCAATAAAAGTAAAAGGAGTAGTAATTACCTCGTCTCCCGGGCCGATATCAAGGGCCATCAATGCCAGCAGCAAGGCATCTGTACCACTGGCTGCGGTAATCGAATGGCCGGAGCCTACGTATTCCGCTAAAGTCTCTTCAAGACGCGTCACCTCCGGGCCCATTATAAAATAACAGGAATCAAGCACCCTGAGCACGGCCTCGTCAATCTCGTCTTTGTACTTCACATACTGCGACTTAAGGTCTATAAAATTAATCTTCATATCCACCATTCGTTCATTGGTGCTTTGAGTACAAAATTATTTGCCTGACCATCACCCGTGGCCGGCTCTAAAGCAAAGTTGTGAGGTTATTTTTTATTCGTGTGTAATCCCAGTGACATCAACAACCCTCTGCTCCAACGCAACAATTCTCTGCTCTTTAGCGGCCACTCCTTTTCAGCTTCAGCGCATGCCGCCTCAACATTATTGGCCAGCATGTTTAGAGAACTTACCTTTTGATTCAGAGAACTTATCTCTTGCGTCAGAGAATTAATCTTATCGTTACTCTCTCTCTCTCTGTAATTTTTTTCCATCAATTCCTTGACATCGAGCATCGTGGGGGCGGCCTCCGCAATTCGCACCTCATTCAACTCGCCTGAGAAGAGCCACATCAGCTTCGGAAACATACATTCCTCTTTGGTGTAGAACCCCCAGGACCTTATATATCCTCCGGCTTCATGCTTCAGTACGCTGTGGCCTCTATTTAAATGAATAAAAGGTACCTCAAAAGGCTCCTGCTCATTAGTCAGATAAGTTGCTGAGACCAACTCGGCATCTCCTTTTATCTGCATAAACACCTGCGTACCGTATTTAGTCGGATTCCAGGGGTCTTCAATCTCAAAAACCGCTATTCCTCCCTCTCTCTTATCTAACAGAGGCAGGATTATATCTACGTTTTTGTAATAGTCTCGACCAAAAACTGATAGGTTAAGATCCTCTGTATCAGTGGTTGTCCGCACGGATATCCTGTCACCCTTCCTGCTTGCAACGGGAAAGCATACCAAGGCAGTTAACGTATTTTCATCACTACGGTCAAGATATGCCCTGCTCCAGGAATTGCCCTCGACAAAACCGGAAACCAATTGATGCGGGTTGGTAAAATCCAAGTGTAAGACAGAGGACAATGTTTCGTCATACTCTTCGTCCTTTTCCATGATTTCCAGTGTGCGGTAAGCCTGAGCCCACTCCTCTTTTACAAATAAGACTATAGCCTCAGTCCTGTCAACATAGGTACCCGCCTTGCGCACGATGTTGCCATATAAACGGTCTGCGCGAAGCTTATCCAGGAGCTTCATCGTAAGCTCCCCCTCGGGGCGGACAAAATCCTTGCTCCCGCATGCCTCACAGATACATTGTTCAAAGGTCGCATAAAAGCCCAGCTCACGGCGAAGGGCTATGGTGTCGTCATAGGGCATCCTTGTAGTATCCCCTGAGTAACGTACCTCAACAACCCTCCACCCCTTAGGGCATAGTCTAAGAAGGTCATCCTCTACGAAAGAATGCTTATGATGATTTTCGTGGTAGAGTGCGCCGCACTCGGAACACTTGGCTTTTGCTTTCTCCAGGTCCTCTCCGTAAGGAACGGTTATGAGCACGTACCTGGCTGCAACACGAAAAAGCTCTTCCAGAGCTTTTTCATACATCGCATCCGGTATGTGTTCAATAATATCATTCGCCATAATCATATCGAACTCATCGTCACTGAGAGGAATCTCGGTAATTGATCCCACCTGTTTATCACGCTTTACCTGCTTTAAAGCCTCCTCACTTACATCAATGCCAAGCACGGGAATTGTTTCAGGCAGACGATTGGTAATCAGCCCATTTCCACATCCAATATCAACGATACTCCCGGTATCAGAGGGTATAAGACTCAAAATATCACAAAGTACCTGAACCTGATATGCTTCGGGCGTGTTTTGCCACAAGCCTTCCTGCTCGTAGTATGCGTTATTCTTCATCCCTTATTCCTCCAACTTGATTTCTCCAAGTTGTTATTGCCGGTTGCAATGAAAATTTATATGTGTCTTATCTTTCCAGGTCATACCCATCTGCTATCATTGGAAACTAAACTTTGCCGGTTTACTAACAACCCTTATCCGCTGAAAAACTATAAGCTCCCACAACACCTCAGACAAGAATCCATCCACGGATGAGCCTTAAGTAACCCTCTAATCTCAGAATACTTTTCGCCCTGCCAGATATCGGCTATCGACTCCTTTACAAGATCTCCGAGTTCAACGTTGAAACAACGCCCGCCCACAGTCACCTTACCGTTGCACAAAATCTGCATACATGCCCACGGCGCTCCGCAGATAGTCCTGCTTATAGGTAGCATCGGCTCCGTATAAAACCACTTAAGCCTGTTAGGTGTTGGCATATTTGGTATCACACAAACCTCTGTCCACTCAGTCTTCTTAGCTTCCTCTATCTGCCAAAAAAGTTCAAAAAAATCCATTTCAAGAGCGTCCTCCCTTGCCTGCATGGAGCTGGGAGCAATGTGATAATTCGGAAAAGCACTATTATGGCTGGCCGACATCTGGGGTGTAACGTAGTTAAGGTGTGAGAGCATTATCATCTTCGGCTTCAGCACCCTTACTGATTCTATAAACTCCAGAATCCTCTTGTGATTATCGCGGGAGATTGTAAAGTTTATCGTAACCTCGGGCAGTTTTCGCCATGGGACTTTAGCATACCTTTCTACCTCCTTTATACCGTCACATATCTTCTGAAAAAGTCCCTTATGCGCTCTTACCTCATCATGGACATCGGGTGGCCCGTCTATGGAAAGGTACAGTTCATCGAGTCCGCACTTGACGATATTTGCCGCCTCTTTTTGAAGCTTCAAACCGTTGGTGGTAATGATAGTATGCCAATTATTTTTTTTAGCCTCTTTAACGAGCCTGGTGTAATGCTGATACAATAAGGGCTCGGTCCCGCAGAGGTGCATGGTCAGTGTATGGTCTGTAGGATTCTTCGCCCGGAGCACTCTATTGATAAACAAATCGGGGTCAAGCTCTTCGGTCCTTGTCATCAACTGCGTAAGAGCAGCCTCTTTATTGCCCTGACCAAAGTCGCACATCTTGCAGTGAAGCCCGCACTTATCATTTACAAAGACGTAGACCGTCCGTGGCAGCTCATCGAGTTCCGCAAATAAGGTGTTTTGATCATAGAGTGCCCCCCTGTGCCAGCGCTTAAAGATACTTTCAAGCCCGGAGTCCTTCCTAAACTCAAGCAACGTATGTAGTAACTCTACATGAAGCCTGTGGTAGTGCGGGGGCAGCGGTTTACCGATAAGTCTTGCGGGGATAGGAATAACATACTGGTTACAACCATCACCTGAGAGTTTTGTTAATGACTCATCCGTATTGAAGACAAGCCCTGTCTCTCTCGGATCCTTATACTCTATCGTAACCTCGGCCCCGTCTTCCATGCAGGCATCAATAGTTAGCACCAGCCCGCTGTCGCCATAGAGGCCGAAGTCCACATCTTCATCAAAGTAGACATAGGTATTCTGATTCGTACCACCGGCAGGAATTGCATCCCTATACGCCTCCTGATTGTTTGTGATAAGTCTTCTAACGTGTCCATCTACCATCTCAAGCGGACCCCAATCCATACCACATAGCCTTGAGACAGGAAAGTCATGTACCTCCTCGGTAGCCTTCAGTGTACTTAGGGATTGGCCATCGGGAAGAGATAATTCCATCTTCTCCAGATAGGCTTTGCCCGCGGCAGATGGTACCAACCTTAAGAAGAGGTAAGCGCTATCAGGCTGATCGTACCTGGACCAGTTGCCTTTGTCATAACGGCCTATCCATGACTTCAAGAGATTCCAGCCTTTGTCAAAGGCATTAAGGGCATCCTGGGAGTTAAGAATTGTATACGCGTGATGCAGCGCTATAAGGGCAAGCATATGGCCGTTAAGAATATGTGTGGGCTTTCTTCCTGCCGGGGCCGGAATCTCCTCAAACCAGTGCCCTCCGCTCTCGTCCTCGAAAAATATCCCCTTCTCTATGCTAAGGGGCTCTAAAAAAGGCTTAATAGAACACTCTGCCATAGACCGCCACTTCTCGTCCCCGGAGTGCCTCCACCAGTGGAGACATGCAAGCAGCACCTGCGCCTGACCGATACCTGCTGACCATGGTGCAGGTAATGCCTTGTCTCCGTTCTTGTAAACAAAGTCAAAGTCGTGCATCCACGTCAGGCTGCCATCCTTATGCTCAAAAGCGTTATCAATAAGCCAGTTGGCCGCAGCCCTGGCCACTGGGTCCCCTACAGGAGAAGGCAACATTGTAATATCGAAATGCTCTGCATGGGGCAGCGGGAAGGCTTCAACGGGATATCTCTCCTTAAAAACTTTTCCCAACATAGCCTGTTGCGCAACACAATATAGGAGCTTAACGGGTTTACCATTGGCAAGACGGTAGGTAATGATACCGTTCTCGTCATAATGGGCAGAGTTTAATACAGTCTGCACTGTTGGTTGATACTTAGGCATTGTCACGTTTTCTCACTTTAATATTTGCCTTTAGCACAGCAAGCCCTAACGGAATTTTACCGGTATAACCCTCTTCTATCCTGATCTGTATTCTTCTATCCCACATACAGTAAAAAGCATGCTGGCCTGCAGCGAACCAGTCAAAGGACGGCTGTATGACAATAGTTAAATAGTAATCACCCTGCCTGATATTGGGATTGGGATGCAAAACTTCTATGTTGTAAATACCTTCATCGAGCGCACCCAAGTCCTCAAGCAGCATGTTAACCTTGTTTCCCCTCTCATCATAAACCACCAGAACCAGCCATGCACTTTCCAGTTTTTTATGAACATCGGTGAAAACACGAAATCCAAAGGTCTCATGCAAGGCAAAGACTGCCTTCTCCTTACCCTCCTCATCAATAGAGGTAACCTGCAGAAGCTCGCACTCCGGAGTGCTCCAGATATCTTTCTTCTCATCGTCACCTAAGCGGCTTAGCGTCTCATCTCGTTTCTCTGCCTGAACAGCAACTACCTCGCTATCTGTCTCGAAATAATTACTCACCTCACAGGTATCACTCTTCCAGCCATTAGTTGTAGGGGTAAGTTTTGAGAGCCTATGGTATAGCTCTCCATCGTAGATCTCAACATAAACATCCTCACCCGGTGTAACTTTGTGTATTATTTTAAGATTAAAATTTTCATATTCTTGCTCATCCAGCAGGTTGCTTGGAACCTTAAATATAAAAGGAGCATGCATATACTCACCGCCGACATCTTTAAAAGACCTCGTCCAGACGTTACCCACTTTAAAGGGTTCGCTCCAGTTCATAAACTTGGAATCTGTAAGCAAATACCCCCTAAAAGTAAAATCGTTATCCATGGCGGTACCCGGCTCAATGGTTTGAGCATAATTGGCCGGCCCCTCAAGCATTATCTGTCTTACCGGATGAATTAATTTTGGAGCACTCCCGGTATCGGTAACTAATCTAAAAACCAACTCCTTCCACTCAATATCCTTCACTGCGTCGGCTTGCCCGCCACCCTTATTCTTGACCTTAAGGCGCATGTCTTCCTGTTCCAAAATCGATGCATAATATTCTTTCACCACTTCCATAGTGTCACCATCACGTAAAAGCACGCCACGTTCAACCCAGATGGCTCGTTCGCACATCTGCTGAACACTCCCAAGATCATGACTTACAAACAGTACCGTTGCTCCGCTTTCCTCGGTAAGCTTTTTCATCCTACCCAGGCACTTTCCGGCAAAATAGGCATCCCCTGCGCCCAACACCTCATCTATTATCAAAATCTCAGGTTTTACTACCGTACCGGCTGAGAAGGCGAGTCTTGCGTACATACCGGCAGAATAAGTCTTAAGCGGCTGATCTATAAATTCCTCAAGTTCAGAGAAATCTATAATGTCCTCTTCCATCGATCTAATCTCTTTTTTATTATAACCCTGGTAAGATAGAGTCGTATGAATGTTCTGCCGTCCCGTGAACTCCGGATGAAAGCCCGTGCCAAGTTCCAGCAAAGCCGATACCTTTCCGTTGACCTTCACGCTTCCTTCCGTTGGCTCCATGGAACCGGCTATGATCTTCAACAGAGTGCTCTTGCCTGCGCCATTTCTGCCTATAATACCTATTCTTTGACCTGTCGGTATCTCCAGGTTGAGCTCCCTTAGAGCCCAGAACTCGCTGTAGGCATTCTTCTTGAAGTTAAGCCCCAGCAAGTCGAGCACCTTGTGCGAGGGCTTTGAATAGAGCTTGTACATCTTCGATAGGTTCGTTATGGATACGGCGATATCAGACATAATCGGAAAACACCGTCTTTAACCTGCTGAACATGAAATAACCCAAAGAGAAGAAAACAACCGATATAGAGACAAATACCGTTACCTGAAAGGGCGAGGCGAGCTTATTGAATATAAGCGCCTTCTGGTAGAGCATAATTATATAATACAGGGGGTTAAAGTAGAGTATCGTCCTGAGGCCGGGGGAAATCATATCCTCTGTATAGGCTATGGGGGATATCATCATAAGCATTAAAATAACAACAGGGACAAAGTTATTGATATCCCTGAAAAAAACGTTAAGAGCCGAAAGTATCCACAACAAGCCTATTGTAAAAAGCAACTGAAGTGCCCATATAACAGGTATGTAAAATACGGCGAGACCCAATTTCCCCTGTAATAAAAGGATTACTATAAGGGCTATCATGCCCACCACCTGAGTACACTGGGCAGCAAGCACGGTCCTTACTGGTATCAGCTCTATGGGAAACATGGTGTTTTTTATCAGATTGGCGTTTGAGGTAACAGAGCCCACCCCGGCGCTAACCGCCTCGGAAAAACCAAGAAACGGAACAAGCCCGCAGAATATGAGGATTACATAACCGGGACTGCTCATCTCGGGTATGCGCACATTAAAGATAAAAATATAAACCATTGCGTAGGTGCCGAGAAAGAGCGCGGGATAAAGCAGCAGCCAGACCGCGCCAAGGAGAGAACCGGCAAAACGTACCTTCACCTCGCTCCGCGTTACTGCGTTGATTATCTTGCGGTGCTTCCACAGGAGACTATAGGGCGTCAGCAAACTCATTTATCACCTCAATTATCTTATCCGCGGCATGGCCGTCGCCGTAAAGCTCCCTGTAAGGGGGCCTCTCCTCGTCAAGAGACTTACAGGCCTTGATTATCCTGTCTTTCTCCGCACCCGTAAGTATGTTCCAGCCCGCCTCCACTGTCTCAACCCACTCGGTATCGTCTCTTAGCGTTATACACGGCACTTTAAGAAAATACGCCTCTTTCTGCAGCCCTCCGGAATCCGTAAGTATGGCCCGTGAACTCCCGGCAAGGGCAATGAGGTCATCATATGGCAGCGGATTTATAATCTTTGTTAACCCCCTATCAAACCCCGAGAGCTCGTTCTTTAAAATACCGGCTGTGCGGGGATGCAGAGGCAGGACCACAGGCTTATCAAGGAGCTTAAAGGCCGAGAGGATACTCTTAAGGTTTGTTATGTTATCCGTATTACCGGCCCTGTGTATTGTTGAGAGGTAATACTCTTTCGGCTCTACCCCAAGGTCCTTGAGTACGGTTGAAGTGCCGCCTGAAACCTTGAGGCTATAGAGGAAAGAATCATACATCACATCGCCCACATTATGCACCCCTTGCGTAATTCCTTCCGCACAGAGGTTTTTTACAGGCGACTCAGAAGGGCAAAAGAGAACCGTGGAGATATGATCCGTCATCACCCTGTTAACCTCTTCGGGCATTGTGCGGTTAAAACTCCGAAGTCCTGCCTCCACGTGGGCAACAGGTATCTGGAGTTTTGTTGCCGCAAGAGCACCGGCAAGCGTTGAGTTCGTATCTCCGTAAACAAGAACCATATGAGGGGCCTCTTTAATAAGCACCTCTTCAATACCCTCAAGCATCCTCCCTGTCTGCTTGCCGTGACTGCCGCTGCCCACCTCAAGGTTATAATCAGGTTCTGCCAGACCAAGGTCATCAAAGAACACCTTGCTCATGAGATAATCGTAGTGCTGCCCCGTGTGCAGTATCTTATCCACAATGACCCTCTCAGCGGACTCGTTATACCCCTTAATCGCCCTGGAAATGGGAGCCGCCTTAATAAACTGAGGTCTGGCCCCCACTATTGAGAGCAGTTTAAAAGAATCCATCACGCCTTGACTATCCTCTCTCTGTTTTTCTTTACGTCCTTTGTGGTATTACGCGTATCTATTACCAGCCCTGAGTGCTCCACTATCCAGTCATAATCGTAGACGCTGTGATCCGTGGCAATAACCACCGCATCGTAAGCCGCGATATTCTCAGCGCTGAGCTCAACGCTCTTAAGGTGGATATCATGAGATCTCAGCCTTGGAAAGACCGGTACGCAGGGGTCGTTATAATCTACAAGCGAACCCTTCTCGCCGAGAAGCTCAATAAGCCTGATGGAAGGGGACTCGCGCATATCATCAACGTCCTTCTTATATGCAACGCCGAGTATGAGAACCCTTGACCCTTTAAGGGACTTGCCGTGCTCATTTAAGGCATCAGAGACCTTTGAGACCACGTAATGGGGCATAAAGGCGTTAATCTCTCCGGCAAGCTCGATAAACCTCGTTGGAACCTCGAACTCCCTTGCCTTCCAGGTAAGATAAAATGGGTCAATGGGTATGCAGTGGCCGCCAAGGCCGGGGCCCGGATAAAAGGGCATAAAGCCAAAGGGTTTTGTCGAGGCAGCTCCAATGACCTCCCAGATATCTATGCCCATCTTCTCGAAAATCATCTTAAGTTCGTTAACAAGGGCAATATTCACGCTCCTGAAGATATTCTCAAAGAGCTTGGTGGCCTCTGCCGTCTTGGTATCGCTAAGAGGTATGGTCTTATCCACTATGCTGTCGTATAACGCCTCGGCAAGTACCAAACACCGCCCGGTATGGCCGCCCACAACCTTTGGAGTTGTTTTCAGGTTAAAATCCGTACGGCTCGGATCCTCTCTCTCAGGCGAAAAGGCCATAAAAAAGTCCTCTCCGCACCTCAGGCCGCCCTCTTCCAGAAGAGGCAGTAGCAGCTCCTCGGTGGTTCCGGGATATGTCGTACTCTCAAGTATTATGAGCTGCCCTTTTCTGAGGGTTGCGGCTATACCCGCGGCGGTCTTAAGTACATAACTCGTATCCGGCTCTCTCTGTTTTGTAAGCGGCGTGGGAACGCATATTAAGAGGCAATCGCACTCGCCTAACCTTAAAAAATCAGTAGTGGCAGAGAGTCTGCCGGAATTGACCAGAGCGGCGATCCTCTCTGAGTCAAAGTGCAGGAGATAACTCTCCCCGCGGTTCATCTTCTCTGTCTTATCAGAATCAATATCAAAACCCAGCACATCAAAGCCCTCTTCTGCAAAACGCAGCACAAGGGGAAGGCCCACGTAACCAAGGCCGATAATACCTACCTTAGCCTTCTTACCGTTAATCTTTTCAAGCAACTCGCTCTCTATAGACATATTTTATCCGTCCTTATTCATTCGTACTTGACCTTACTATTTATAAAAAGCCTTAACGCTTTCTATTACATACGCAGTATCTTCATCGCTCTGAAGCGGCTCCATGGGTAGGCTTATCACACGTGCGCACGCCTTGACTGAATTGGCAAACTCTCCCGCTCTTTTACACCCGTTTTTCTTAAAGACAGACATATCATGAAGCAGAACAGGGTAATATATCATTGAAGAAACTCCCCTGTCCTTAAGGTGGGACTGCAGGTCATCACGCCTACCCGTTGCCATGGTGTACTGATGATAAACATGTGCCGAGCCCTCGGGCAGAGTCGCCTCGCCCTTATTGGGAAGCACAAGATCACCCACACCCGCCAACCCACTTGAGTAGGCCCCGGCTATAGAGGCGCGCTTTCCGTTAAACTCGTCTATGAATTTCATCTTCTCAAGCAGTATGGCCGCCTGCAAGGTATCAAGCCTGGCATTATACCCGATATGATCCACATTGTACTTGTCCCTGCCGCCGTGTTTAATGAGCATCCTTACAAGCCCTGCTATTTCCTCATCATTAGTCGCTACCATGCCGCCGTCGCCGCAGCCGCCAAGGTTCTTGGACGGAAAGAAACTGAATGTGCCCGTTGTCCCCATAGAGGCCGCGCGCTTTCCCTTCCA
>JAJRZX010000010.1 GCA_024275045.1 Deltaproteobacteria bacterium | reverse complement strand
GTTGTCACAGAGACAGAGCCCGCCGGTGTCTGCACAAGTGCGTCAATGCCGTCAGGGGTTACGCTGAGCCCGCGCGGGTGTATATCCGCTTCTTTTTCCATGCCCGTTGTAATAAGCCCCGGAAGCGAGCCCGCGAGGCGGCAGCCCCAGGGGTCGTCTATATTTACCACCGAGACCCCTCCGGCCTTTAAGAGAGTAAAGAGCAGGGACTTTGCCCTGAAGTAATCCTCCACCGTAGAGTGATAATCCATGTGGTCGTGAGTAAGGTTTGTAAATACAGCGGCATCAAATCCGCACCCTGAGACGCGTTTTTGCTGCAGGCCGTGAGACGATACCTCCATGGCGCAGTGCGTAACACCGGCCTCTTTCATATCGCGAAGCAGTCTCTGCAGAGACGGCGCCCCGGGCGTAGTATTAGGCGCAGGCACCTCCTCTCCCTTGAACCTGTAGTTAACCGTGCCTATAACGCCTGTCTCAAAACCGCTGGCCTTGAATATGGACTCAAGTATATAAGTAACCGTTGTCTTGCCGTTTGTACCCGTAACACCAACAAGGGTCATGCCCTCGGAGGGTTTGCCGTAAAGACCGGCCGAGACCCGTCCAATGGCCTCCCTTACATCAGGGACTATAATCTCTGTTATCGCGGCGCCTCTATTGTCCATCTCCCAGGGCCGCTCGGCAAGCAGGCACCGCGCGCCTTTGTCAAGGGCCTCGCTTATATAAGCATATCCATCTGCGTTCTCACCTGAGACAGCGGCAAAGAGAGAGCCGCCGTGCAGAGCAGACCTGGAATCACATGAGATATGACTAATCTCTATCTCATCAGGACCTGTAATCCTGCACTCACCCAGCATATCTCTAATGTCTCTAACTTTCATCAACATCCTTTTATGCCCTTGCCTCTCACTGAAACCAGACCTTTACGGACTTAACGCCCTTTAAGGGCCTGCCCGGCCCGGGGCTCTGACGCACGGCCAGACCGCCGCCTATCATCTTGATATCAAAGTCTCCTTCTCTTGAGACCCTTAATGCCTTTCTCATGGTAAGGCCCGTAAAGTCCGGTGCAAAACCCCGGCGGAGACTTACCTCTTTAGTACCAACACCGCTGCGCAACGCTTTGGCGGCGCCTCTTTTTTTACCGTAGGAGGGGTGCATATCACCCTGAGGAGTAACCCCGAGATAAGTAAGGGACTTTGAGGCTATCTCCTTAAAAACCGGTGCCGCCACCTCGCCGCCGTAGTGCCCCTTCTGAGGTTCATCAAGGGTAACGATTATGGTAAGCACAGGGTTTTCGGCAGGTACAAAACCAAAAAAGCTCGATACATAAGCATGCTTTCTGTAACCGCCATGCTCAAAGTCCGGTTTTTGAGCCGTACCTGTCTTGCCCGCTACATCAAAACCCGATATAGCGGCCTTCGTACCCGTGCCGCCCTCTCCGGTAACACCTACCATCATATCCCTAACGCTCCGTGCCGTGGCCGCGGAGATGACTCTACGCATAATTACGGGATTATTCGCCTTTACAACTTTTCCCGTGCCGCTTTTTACCTCTTTTACGATATAGGGTTTCATGAGAAACCCTCCGTTGGCTATGGCGCCGAGAGCCGTGGCAAGTTGAATGGACGAGGCAGATACGCCCTGACCAAAAGAGATGGTGTGAAGCGTAACGCCTGACCACTTATCCACATCAAGGAGAGAGCCGCTGGTCTCACCCGGCAGATCCAGCCCTGTCTTGGTGCCCATGCCAAAGGCGCTGAAGTACCTGTAGAGCGTCTCACGCCCCATTTTTTCCGCTATCTTCGAGGCGCCTATATTACTTGAGTACTTAATAATATTTGATACCGAGAGCCAGCCCTTTTCTTCGGCATCGTGCAGCACCCTGTCCGCCACTCTGTAACTGCCGTTCTCGCAGAAAAAGATATCATCGGGTTTTACAAGGCCCTCCTCAAGGGCCCCTGCCACGACAAAGACCTTTGCCACGGAACCCGGCTCAAAAGAATCCGTAACCGTACGGTTACGCCAGAGCTCAGGTGAGGTACGGCGAAAATCATTAAGATTAAAACCCGGGGCCGTGGCCATGGCAAGGACCTCGCCTGTGGCCGGGGCCAGCACTACCGCGGTGCCGCCCTTGGCTCCCGTCTTATCTATGGCGCTCTGCAGCGCGCTCTCTGTTACATATTGAATGGTCTTATCAATGGTAAGCTCAACGCTCATCCCCTCAACAGGTACTACGTTACCTGTATCGCCAAAGAGCATGAGGCGCCCGCGGGCATCGCGCCCGCCGCTTATCTTACGCGTTGCGCCGGAGAGATACGTGTTATAGGAATGCTCTATGCCCTCAAGACCGTTGGAGTCTACGCCGGTAAACCCCAGAAGGTTTGAGGCAAGGCCGTTGTTGGGGTAATAACGTCTGCTCTCCTTTACTATACCAACGCCCTTCATAGCCGCAATCTTCGCACGCTCCGCCTCATCAAGGTCTATCTGGCGTTTTACCCAGACAAAACCCCTGCCCGAGCTCAGGCTGCGGCGTATCTCAGAGGCCTTTAGACCTATGATAGGGGCAAGGGCCCTTGAGAGAGCGCGTTTTGACTTAATCTGTGTTGGTCTGGCGTAGACAGAATCAACGTCAATGCTGATGGCAAGCTCTTTAAAGTTCCTGTCATATATATCTCCGCGCTTTGAGCGCAGGCTCACGGAGCGCACATGCTGACGCGCGGCCTTTGCCTTTAGCGACTCGCTCTCAAGGACCTGCAGCTGAAAGGCCCGCAGAAAGACAAGAGAGAAGGCTACTATAAAAAAAGCAAGGACAAAGAATACCCTGACCTTTAAGTAATTTTTCTGCTCCTTTGCTTTTTTCACTTCCCAACCCTTATTATCTGCCCGGGCGCCGGGTGTACAAGGCCAAGGTCCTGTAATGCTATAGACTCTATGCGCCGAGGCGATTTAAGCTGTAAAAACTCAATCTTAAGCCTTCTATTCTGCTCCACAAGGGCGTTTCTATCGGCATTGGCCGCGCTTATCTCAAAGCCCATGCCCACCACCGCCAGTCTGCACCATATATAGATAGAAAACACACCTATAAGCGTAAGGGAGGCCAGGATGGCGGAAAAAAGAAATTTCGTATCCCGGGGATTTCTCCCCGACCTTACCTTCTGGCCTGCCAGAAGGTGGTTAAGACCAAATATTCTAATAAAGGCCTGCGACAATTCTCTACCTCAATCTCCCGCCCCTTTCTTATGGAGAGAGGCGAGGTTTGTATATTATTAAAGCTTTTCCGCGGCCCGCAGCTTTGCGCTCCTTGCACGGGGATTATCCTCCACCTCAGCCGCGGAGGCCGTAATCACCCGCCCGGTGAGCACCTTCAGAGTTGGCACCTTTGCGCAGAGGCAGAGAGCCAGATCCCGTGGGCACTCGCAGGGAGAGGCGCTTTTCCTGAAAAACTTTTTTACTATCCTGTCCTCTAATGAATGGTATGAGATAACTACCATTCTCCCCCCGCTGCCAAGGCACTCCATGGCGCCTTCAAGCCCCTTTTTAAGGGCAGTGAGCTCATCATTAACGGCTATTCTCAGTGCCTGAAAAGTCCGTGTCGCGGGATGTATCTTCTCGCCGTGAAAACACTGCGGTATGGCGGCGGATATTATCTCCGCAAGCGCGCCCGTAGTGAGTACGGGTTTTTCCTTCTGCGCCCTTTTTATGGCCCGCGCTATCCTCATGGCAAAGCGCTCTTCTCCGTAGCGTTTTATTACAGAGGCAAGCTCCTTTACCTCAAGCGTATTTATAAGCTCCGCGGCTGTTACATCACCGCGCCTGTCCATTCGCATATCAAGAGGGGCATTAAACCTGAAGCTAAAACCCCGCTCTGCCTCATCAAGATGAAAAGAAGATACTCCAAGGTCCATGAGTATACCGTCTACTTTCTCAATACCACGCTCATGCAACTCCCCACTCACCTCGGCAAAATCCGCTCTTATGAGTACAACCCTCTCTCCGTAAGCTCCAAGCACCTCGGATGCGTGCCTTATGGCCGCTCCGTCACGGTCAAAACCTATGAGAACCCCCTCGGGTCCCGATGCCTCAAGTATGGCCCTGCCATGACCGCCGCCGCCAAGCGTGCAGTCAACATACACACCGCCTCCGCCACACCCGAGAAACTCTATAACCTCGCGGCACATAACAGGCCGATGCGCATACCCCATCACTTAAAGCCCAAGACGCTCAAGGGTATTGCCGATATCCTCGGTAGAGACAGAGCCCTCGGCCTTATCCCATGCCTCTTTTGCCCATATCTCAATCTGCCTGAACGCCCCTATTAGCACTACTTCCTTATCAAAGCCCGCGTAATCCCTGAGGGCCTGAGGTATAAGAATTCGCCCCAGCCTGTCTATGGAACAATCCGTGGCGCTTGAATAAAAAAAGCGGAGAAAGGCCCGCGTATCCTTCTTGAACTCGGGCAACTCCGCAATCCTGGACTCAAGCTTATCCCATTCCATGAGAGGATAGGCAACAAGACAACCATCATATGTAGTAACAACAAGGCGTGAATCATACCTCTCATTAAGGGTCTCGCGCAGCCTCGAAGGTATGCTCAACCGGCCCTTAACATCAATGGTATGCTCAAACCTGCCTCTAAACATCGCCTGTACCCACACTTTTATTGCAATACCATACCCTCTATAGGGTCATACCACTAAAGGCGACTCTTATACCACTCTATACCACTCTATACCACTTTATGACTCAACTATATTCTTAGAAGGTTTTTTTGTCAAGGGCTATTTCTATCATTATAGGGGCTATGGTTATATTAATTGCTCAAAACCCTTTATTTTGGCTAATTCAGGCATAATAAAAGGGATTTGGTGACAAAATACAGAGTATAAACGGGGTACTTGAGCGAAAAATGGGTTTAAGGCAAAGTGCGAAGGAGTTTGAAGAAAAATCAGTGCCGCTAAGAGCCATGAGAGTAGAAGTAACCTTACTCAGGCGTCAAAATTAAGAGCGGTTATGAGGTCTCTGAGAGAATCCGGGAAAAAGATAAACGCAGCCGCTGCCAGCCGCAGAGAGAGCTGGATCAAGAGAGGAGGACTGGGATAAAAAAAAAGGGGGGGGGTGGGGTAGATAAATACCCTGAGAGCCGGGTAATGAAGAAGAGGTTGTAATAATGAAGGGTCTTAAAAAAAAACTAACGGAGCAGGAGCGGCAGAGTGGACTCAGCGCCATTTGTCTCCTGCCTTACAGGGGTCTTTGTTATATCCTGTGTATCCTGAATCTTCTTAACCTTCACCTCAATAGCCTCGGCCCTCTTCTTGTACTCAGCGGCCTCGGTATTTTTAGGGTCAACGGCAATAACGGTATTCCATTCTTTTATGGCAAGCTCAAGCTCTTCTTTCTGAAAAAGAGTTACGCCCTTCTTCAGGTGAAAATCAATAAAACTCTTCCGCTCATTACGAACGAGCTCAAGAAAAACCTCTGCGTCTTTATAATCAGGCACGGCCTCAAGGGCGATTTTAAAGTGTTTTATGGCCTTATTGTACTTACCTGAGACAAAATACAGCTTACCCTTAACGTAATGGCGGGCTGCTTTTTCTTCAGGACCCACCTCGGTTGTCCTGGCCTTTTGTATTTTTTTTCTCATCTCCTCAAGCCCTGCGGCAGGCTCACTGGAGCTCTCGTCAGAGGAAATCGTGCCAAGTAGGAGGAGTTTTTTCCTCGCCCACTTATTCTCCGGATTTATACTGAGAGCGATATTGTACTCGTGAAGGGCCTTTTGCAGTATCCCGGCCTTCTCATATGCCTCGGCAAGCTCCATATGCTCTCTTGAGAGAACAAGGGAGAGCGCGTCTATGTCCTTAAGAAGCTTCTGCGCGCGCGCGTAATCAGGGTCATCCGCTCCCACGTCCCCTGCCTTATCCCGTGCCTGCGGTATGGCGCCGCGCTCGTAGAGAATCTCGGCCTGCCGGTAATCAGTGCCAAGCAGATAATCAGGGCCCACGCAACCGGCCAGAAAAAAGACAAAGGAGAACGCAGTAAGGCTAAGGCAAAAAGCCCTCCTCACCCATGGTCTTAATAGTCTTTGCCACAACCTCGTCAACCTCGGCCCTCCAGCTGTCCTTAAGCTCAACTATACTATAAAGCCCGACTGGCTTGTCAACACCTTTTATAATCGCGGACTCAATCTGCTCACACCGCGCAAACCCCTTTACCTGCGGATAGAGCTCCTCGTTTATCAGAATTTCACCGCCATCGGCAATATCCGAGAGCCGTGATGCCATGTTTACGGCATCGCCAACAGCAGTGTACTCCATCCTCAGCCTTGAACCCATATTGCCAACAATCACGGGACCTGAGTCAAGGCCCAGCCCCATGTACATAGGAGTCTCGCCCCTCTCCTCTCGCATAGCGTTTACCCGGCGCAGGACCTCGCGTATGGCAACGGCGGTCTTTACGGCCTCTTGAAGATGAGAGGGCATGACAATGGGGGAGCCGAAGACGCACATCACGGCATCGCCTATGAATTTATCCACAGTGCCGCCAAAGCTAAAGACCACCTCTGTAATAAGGCTGAAGTAGCGGTTAAGTATCTCAACGGTCTGCTCAGGCTCCATGCTGCGGGCATGACGGGTAAACCCGCGTATATCCGCGAAAAAAACCGTGAGCACTCTGCGGTCTCCGCCAAGACCAAGGGACTCTGGTTCCTTTAAGATCTCATCAGCCACATCAGGGCTTACGTAGAGGTTAAAGACACCTTTCATAACCTCTTTTTTCTTCAGCTCCGCGGCCATATGATTAAAGGAGCGCACAAGCTCTCCCACCTCGTCTCTGCGCACCTCGGGTATCTTATAATCAAAGTTGCCCATAACTATCTCTTTAGTACCCTTTAAGAGCATGAATATGGGCCCTAAAAACCCCGCGGCAAGAGGGATGGATAGAAAAGAGACAAAGATTACGGCGAGGATGGTGATAACAACAAGACTCATTACCGCCGCTCTGACACGCTCGCTGATAAAAGCCTTTGAGAACGAGAGTACGGTGTACCCCACCTTGGTATCCTTAAAAAACACAGGCATGGCATAGGTTATGGAGCCGCTATCCTCGGCAATTACCCATGGATATGGCCCGCGGGCCTGCTCTATGCGGTCTGCAAGGACAAAGTGCTCACCAACGGTCTCCATGTCCCTGTGAGCCTTTACGGCAAGAGATTCGTCCAGGATATAGGCCGTGTCTATGGAGGGATTCTTGAGAACATTCTCTATGAGCTGGCTCATAACAAGGCTGTCGTTCTCAAGAAGTGGGAATTTGCTGTTACGGGAGAACCCGTCTGTAACAGCGCCGGCCATGGACCTTATCTGCGATTCCATGGCATGTTTCTGATTAATAACCATTAACAGACCCATGGCAATGGTAATGGCGCCAAAGAGGAGGGAGAGGACTATAGCGTATTTTAACTTTATGCCCATTTATTCTCTCTTAGACCTCTTTTTTAGCGCTAAAGGCAGAAGGGGCGCTCGCTCTCCCGGCACATAACCGCCGCAGAGTTTCCGCTGGCCCTGTAGTAAAGACAGGACAATGGCAGGCAGGGCCTCTACTCAGGATAAGTACTTAAGAAATATAATCTTTATAATTGACCGGCACGAGAGCAAAGAACACTGCTGCAGCGGCGTAGGAACCACAGCACATAATACAAGAAAGACGCCAAAGGGTATCGTGTAAGCCGGATCCTGTAATCCCCCCGGAAGGGGACGGCGACCATTCATCTGGGATCCGCGTTGCCGCGAACCTCGAGCAACCTACCCGTTCCGCCCACGTCCCGAAGGAACGAAGGACGGGCCGCCCTTGAAACGGAACCTATTCGGTCTTGCACCGGGAGGGGGTTGCCAAGCCCTGCCGGTCACCCGGCAGGCTGGTGGGCTCTTACCCCGCCTTTTCACCCTTACCCCCTGTAAAGGGGGCGGTCTGTTTTCTGTGGCCCTGTCCCTGGGGTCTCCCCCGGTCGCTGTTAACGACCTCCCTGCCCTGTGGTGTCCGGACTTTCCTCCCCCGGCCGTAGCCGGGCGCGGCCGCCTGATACCCTCGGGCGTCTTTCCGGTAAGGAGCCGCCTCTGCACGCCGCAACAACACAGGAGAGCGGCCCCTTACATCAATGGTTTATAATAAGCTATATTGGGAGAAAAAATCAAGGAGAAGAGGCAAAGAAGGTTATACTGCAAAAGGCGCTGCGGGAAGGCTATGACGCCGAGTCCATGGCCTCGTTGGCAAGGGCATCGGCATCCTTGTTAGAGGCGCGGGGAACGTGTCTTATCTTTACCCCTTTAAAAGAACCTAAAAGAACCATAACCTGGGCATAAAGTGGTTTTAATACAGGGCTCTTCACCTTATACCTGCCGCTCACCTGGCGCACCATAAGCTCGGAATCCGCGAATATATTCAGGTGCTCAAGGCCCAGGGCCCTGGCCGCCTTAAGGCCCATGATAAGGGCCATGTACTCGGCCCTGTTATTCGTGCCTATGCCAAGGCGCTTCTTGAGCCTCTTTACAGTGACCCCGCAGGGGTCTATTAAGACGGCCCCGGCCCCGGAGGGGCCGGGGTTTCCGCGAGACCCTCCGTCTACATATAACTCATAGGACTTGCCCTTTGCAGGCGGCTTTTTCTCTAAAGAGACCCTCTCCATAGGAGCGCTGCGCAGTAAAGACCTTAAGGACGCGATAAGCCCTGTAAGTATCTCCCCGGCCTCGGCCTCTGAGATATTTAAATCTTTTATGGTTTTTTTAAGATCAAGGGTGTGGGCAAGAGATAGAAGAAAAGACTCGCCTGAAGGCAAAGCACCGCTGCTGCCGCACATGCTCAGAGGGCCTCTTCCGGTGATGGGGTGTCCTCAACGTAAAGTATGCGGTCGCAGTGAGGACAGCGTATAATCTCTTCATCGCCGCGCCTGAGTTTCACATACAGCTGCGTGGGTATATGCATATAACAGCCCTGACAGGCCTCCTGCCTGAGGGGCACAACCGCCATGCCCTGTCTGTTCTCCCGTATCCTCTCGTAGACCCCGTACATGCTATCGGAGAGATTGGCGCGGAGCACCTCGCGCTCGGCCTTCTTGCCATCAAGGGCTTCCTGCCACTTGAGGGCCTTTTCAGCAAGTTCCGCACGCAGAGACTCTATCTCGGAGGTTATTCCCTCGGCCTCAAGCTCCCTGGCCTCTCTCAGCAGACCTTGCTCGACTTTCCGCGAATTAAGATCAGCGGCGTCTTTTTCTGCCTGACGAATTATCTTGCTTGCGGTGCTCGTCTCTTTATTAAGGGCCTTAAGCTCTTTATTGCCGCTTACAGAGCGTATGCGCTCCTCGTTTTTTTTAATCCTATCATTGGACTGGGTTATGCGGGTATTCACCTCTCCAAGAAGAGTAGATATACCCTCAAGCTCTTTGTCAACAACTGCGATCAGGGACTTCACACGCTCCAACTCCGTGCAAAGACCTGCTATTTTCTTCTCATAGGCCTTTGCCTCATCATCCATTGCCTTGATGACAAGGTCTATCTTCTGCATGCCTGCAAGTATGAGTAAAGGGTTTGACAAAGAGTTCTCCAGAGAATAATTGGTGGGCCCACCAGGACTCGAACCTGGGACCGACCGGTTATGAGCCGGTGGCTCTTCCAACTGAGCTATGGGCCCCGCTGCAAGGACTATGCGTAAAAAGGCCCCTACCGCAAAAAGTTCTTACACCCATTACGAAAGATGCGGGCCGAAGGGAAAAACAGCGTTACAAATAAAATATTATTCTATTCAAATACACTCCTCCTTGTCAAGGTCTTTAACCGGAAGCCCCTTTTTGGGGGGTAATTTTCATCTCGTAAATAACGAAAGAAAGCATGGCAGGCAAAGGGTGGGGTGGGGGACGGGGGGAGCTCAAAAAATTGAGAAAACAAGGGCCTGCCCCTGAGGCAAGGTTTCATTACTCATCATTGCAGAGCCCTCGCCTCTACCCCTTAATGAGAGATCTGCGCACAAAGGCAATCTCCTCTGCTTTATCTGATACCACCCCGTCAAGCCTCATCAGCAGAAGAGTACGCAGGACTCGGCCTATCTCCGGCCCCTCTGCGATACCAAGCTCCATAAGGTCCCTGCCTGTAAGCTCCGGACTCACCCTTCTTAAACTGGTGATATAAGTGGATATGGCTTTTTTGATACCATCATCATCGGTTCTGGCCATCATGAAGAGTAAACCCTCAATGGATAGAGGTTCAAGCAGGCAGTAGAGCTCGCTGTTGCTAAGGCGACGTGGAGAGCCCAGAGTTTTCAGGGTCTTAAGATACAGGCCTCTTGCCGAGATTATGTCCACTGTTTTTTTATCAACAATACAGAGCCGCGACATCACGTCCCTTAGCTTTGCCTCGCTCAGCCCGTCCGTAAGCGCAAGGAAGAGCACGAGCCACCCCGTGGCCTCCTCGCCTGCATACAGAAGCCTGTACCAGCCCAGGGCCTCACGGGACCGCTCAAAAAAGGACTCCCGTGCCGCGTCAAAGGTAATTTCCTCGTGTATAATGGAGAGCAAACCAAGCGCGCCAAGTCCCTTTACGGCCTTAAGCGCACTCTCCTCATCAAGGATGCTCTGCAGCTCCTCAAGTATGCGCGGCCCGGAGAGATGTTTGAAGACCCCCAGCCTCACGGCCTTCTTAATAAGGTTACGGGTATGGGGCTCAATGGTAAAACCAAACTTAACTGAGAACCTCACGGCCCTGAATGCCCGCGTTGGGTCCTCAATAAAACTCAGGTTGTGCAGCACCCTGACCTTTTTTTCCTTTATATCCCTCTGACCGCCGAAAAAGTCTATGAGGCTCCCAAAAGCAGGGGGGTTGAGCTCAACGGCAAGGGTATTGATTATAAAGTCGCGCCTGTATATATCAAGCTTAAGTGATGACTGTTCAACAGTGGGCAGGGCTCCCGGGCTCTCGTAAAACTCAAGACGGGCCGTGGCCACGTCTATCTTGAATCCGTCTGGAAAAATCAGCACCGCGGTCTTGAACCTCTTGTGCGAGCGCAGGCGCAGCTTATGCTCCTCTGCGTAGCGGCGGGCAAAGGTAATACCATCACCGTGCTCTATGACAATATCCACATCAAGGTTCTCACGATTCAAGAGCAGGTCACGGACAAAACCTCCAACAACATAAGCCCTGCAATCAAGAGACTCGGCAACCCTGCCAAGAGAGGCAAGTCTCTCCATGAGCCACTGCGGAAGCCTCTCTTTCATCAGTTTCGTAATACACTTAACCCTGGGCCCCGTACCATGGTCCCCTCCCATATCCCTCTGCAGGAGCCTCAGTATATCCGTTCTTGTAATAACACCTCTTACCTCATGGCCCTTTACAACGGGAATAAGCCTCTGTCCATGAGCGATGAACATCTCCCGTATCTCATCAAGAGAGGTATCAGGCTCTACGCACTCAACATCTATACTCATAAAGTCGCCTACGCACTCCCCGCCAAGACCATGATACATGGCCTTGGTTATAATCTGCCTTGTAATAACACCACGCAGGGCCCCTGCCTCCACTACGGGGACAGCGTTAACATTATATCTTCCAAGTACAACAGAGGCCTCTTGCAAAGAGATATGAGACTCAAGTGTAATAGGCGGAAAGCTCATAATGTCCACTGCTATGCCGGCAGGTACAACCTCCTGTTTAAGAGCGCCAAGCAGGGCGTCTCTGGCCTCTGTAAGGGTACGGCCCTTGAGCGTAGCCGAGGCCGCATGAGCATGTCCGCCGCCGCCAAGGGCCTTTAGTATCATACCCACGTTCACCCCCGTAGCCTTGCTTCTTGCCACCACGTGAACCCTGTCTCCCGAGTCCACAAGCATAAACAAGGACTCCATGCCCTCTATGTCCCGTATCTTATGGGCCAGCATGGAGATATCGCCGCTATGCTCTGTAAACGTACCCTCGGCAATGACTATATCGTGGCCCCCGAAGGTAACGGTGCTCTCGTGCTGCAGCAGTTCGTTAAGAAAAGAGACCTCCGCAGGGGTAAGTTCACGCAGCAGCATATCCGATACAGCCGATAGGTCTGCACCTGAGCTCAGTAAAAAGGCCGCGGCAGTAAGGTCATTGGCAGTAGTGGATGGATAAGTAAGAGAGCCCGTATCCTCATAGATACCGGCCATCATAACCGTGGCCTCGGCAGGGGTAAGAGAGAGCCCTCTTTCCTGCAGTATCTCCACGAGCACCGTAGTGGTAGAGCCGTACTCCTTTACCACCTCTACCGTGCCCGAGAGGTCTCCCTCTGATGCGGGGTGATGATCATAGATATGGATCTCAAGACCGTCCCTGTCCGTTATGGAGGCAAAACCCCCGATTCTTGCGGGGTGCCGCACGTCCACGAGTATGAGCCGTGTAACAAGACTGAGGTCTATTTCTTTTATTTTATAAAATCGAAGGTTTAATCTGGCCGTGGAGAGAGCGCTTTTCAGCGTCTTCTCAAGAGACCCGGGAAAGACGAGCTTTGCCTGCGGATAGAGCTTTAGGGCGGCTACCATTGAGGCAAGGGTATCAAAGTCCGCGTTAGTATGGGCGGATATAACTTCCATGCCCCTATATTACCATACTTTTCCGCCTCGTGACAGTGGGCACTCTACCCTGCCAGAGAGGACTCTCCAACAGGGTGTGCCGAGTACGTAAAAAAACTAAAAGAGGGTGGTTCTCTTTTTTTTCTTCTTTTTATTTTTCTTTTTTTCTTCCTCTTCCTTGGCCTTTTTCTTGGCCTTTTCCTTGGCGGCCTTCTCTTTCTTTACATCCTCGCCTGTAATCCAATCAGGCACGGCGCGATCCACGGAATGGCAGCGGAAGCAGTCTTCAAGAGGAAAGGCCACCTTGCCGTGACAGGCCCCGCAGTACTGCCCATTTATAATCTTCATCATATCCATCTCCGGGTTGCCGCCTTGTTTTGCCTTAAAGCGCCCGGGGTGGCAGGCCGCGCAGTCCAGTATCTCTGTATGGGACTTATGGGGGAAGAGGACATCAGGGGGCACAGGGGCGTAAGTGGCGCGGCTGTATGCGGGCAGCAGTACGTCCTTATCAAGGTATTTTAGCTTACCTTTACCGTCAAGAGAGGTGGCAGGAGAGATCTTGTCCTCATGAAGGGCCTTCATCCAGTCTGTCTTATTTCCGAAATCATCAACAGGAAAATCCTTGAGCGCGTACTTGATGCGGGAATTTTCCACTACCTTCAGCCCATAGGAGTGACAGCGATTGCACTTCTCCTTGCCAAAGGCAATATCATTATTATGACAGGCCCCGCAGGTTTTGCCCCCATCCATCTCAGCGTGCCTTATATCCGTGTCCCCGGCCTTCCAGGCAAAACCCAGCTTCCCGTGGCAGACATTACATGTATAAAACCTCCTGTGCACCCAGTGCTTAAATACAACCGGGGCAACATCATCGCTGCTCTTAATGTTTTTCTTCATTACAACAGAGCCGTACCATGAGGGCGGCGGCACCTTGTAATACCCCTTGCCGGGAGAGTTCTCTAACCCTGCTGCGACTGAGGCGGAATGCGGCAAAAAAACCGCGGACAGGGCAATAAGCACAAGCACCAGGACATTCACAGGAAAATGCTTCAATCTAAAAAATCCTCCATAAAAAATTTTATCAATATCCCCTGTGACAGGCTGAACATAACTGCAGGTAGCCTATCCTCAGCATATTCGGGAAGTCTGATCTGTTGTGAGTATCATGACAGGTATAACATACCAGTTTACCATCGGCATCAAGTGGCATGCGCCTGCTTATGTTTATCTCCGGCCTCTTGCCTATGGGGTGTTTGGTAACAGGATGATTGCCAATATACCCCTCGTGACAGTGCGTACATACTGTTACGCTATCGATTTTCAGCGCAGGCATGGCGCTCTTGTGGCAGATTGAGCACTTGTCTTTAGCAGACCAATCATGGGGATTAACTCTGCCGCCAGCGGCCCGGGGCTCACCCGGTACAGCAAGTTGAAGTACAAATATAAAGGCGGCAATGGACAACACCATCATAAGCCCCGCCATGAGGCGCCCCCCTGTGCTCAGAGCCATTATCTCACACCCTCCTTGTGCCTCACACACCCCTGTCCGGCTACGCAACAGCCCAAGAGCCCAAGACCGTGAGTAATCTCACGCCCGGGCTTTTTATCGGACCAACAATAATCAAGAAAACTCTCTTACGGAAAACAACTCGCTAATTGGAGCAATCGGCAACAGTATTACAGCTGTAAGTAGCCGTAACGCCCGTAAGGATGTCTGTAAAATTATGTTTGCATACCTTGTCTAATGCCGTATCAACTGTTCTGAAGTAGAGCTTGGCTCCCACAAATGTTGTAGCAGGCACATAAGACTCCATACAGGCACCGTTCATCATCCTGTACCCCAGAGGGCTTGAACCCGCCACCGTGCCTGCAGGGGCGTTGCTCCCATGAATACCCTTCATCACGGTATTTACGGAGTCATAGGCTCCACCATGACATGTAAGGCAGAGGTTTCCAAAGTAGTTGCTGTCATTACCCGTACCAACGCCTGTCGTGTAAAACGGAGAGGCCGTGCCAAGACCGTCTACCGGATGAGGCACCCTTGAGTAATTCGCCTGCGGTCCAACAAAACCTTCATCGCCATAGACATCGCGCCTGTGGCAATTGTAGCAGAAGTTCCGTACAGAGCCAACGCCGGTCTCGTTATTTCTGAGGATCCATTTATTATTCGAGCCATGAGGCCCCTGAGGGTCAGAGGTCATATCTGGACCATGACAATCCGTGCAGGTCATGGTTGAGTCATGCTGAAAGTTAAAGAAACCTGTTCTTGGCCCAAGGCCCGGGAACTCAAGGTAGCTGAAGGTATTGGTGAGACCAAGTCCGTTAAGGGGCCAGTTGGGGTTGGCCTGTGCCGGAGGGCGGTTCCGCCCCTGAGAGAATACGGGATGAAAGCCCTTGTTATTTATATTAAAGTCATCCGTAATATCGGATTCCCTCACAATACTGCCGTTGGCATTTCCAGAGGGCACGTTGGGAGGAGAGATAGAGTAGGCATAATAAGAGTGGCATTTAAGACAGAGGTAACCCTCCAGGTTATCTGCGCCGGGCAGAGCTGATGCAAAATCAACGGTCTGATAACTAAACGCAGGGCCTGAGAGAGGCCAGACAGTTGGCATTACTCCCCATGAACCAATAAGGTTTGGGCCGATGACGTTACCGTTGATACCGCCCATGGCGTGGTTTCCGGCAGCGGCTCCGTGGGGATTATGGCAATCCGCGCATTCTGCGTGCCTGTTCAGATCAAGATTAGCCGCCGTCTCCCGCACCGGGTCGCCTGAAGTAGCCCTTGAGGGGATATGAGCGCCGCTAACGCCCTTTACATCGTGTTTTGATATTTTAATAAACATGGAGTCTATATCCTTGGCCGCCACATTGCCGTTATGGCAGTTAAGGCACGTCCACTCCTCATCCACCATAGTCGAGGTGGCCGGGTTCGTACCCTTCAAAAGGCTTTTTCCGGCCACACCGCCATGGGTGCGATGGCAGGCAAGGCAGCTCTGCATCTGCGGCGTATCATCGGCAAAACCCGCGGCTCCCATATCCAGATGATAGGGGTTCTCGCCTGTCTGGTTCCATAAGGCTACGGAATCCCTGTGAACGGCCGGGCTCGTATCCCAGTATCTCTTCGTATGACAGGCCGCACAGAGCACTCCGTTCTCAAGGCTGGCAACCATAAAAGCCGGATATATGGTCCCGTGGGGGTCGTGACAGCTTGTGCACTGCACCATGTTATTCTTATCAAGTTTTACCTCGGCAGGCAGAGCAGTATCTGCCTTAATCTCCAGATTAGCCGGATAAGAGAGGGCATAGTCAAAGGAGAGCGGATGGTCGTCTCTCAGATCCGTGCCTATAAAAGCAGTAGATACAGAGGTAAGCATGCCGCTGGTTACACCCGGCCCTGTTACGGGCAAGATAGCGGGGCCTACAACGCCGGTGACGTTCTTTAGTGCCCCAATGGCAATAGTACCGTCGTGGCAGGATAGGCAGAGCTTGGATGAGCCCGTGGGCTGGCCCATAGTGGCAACAACGGTATCGCTCTGATAGATATTATAGGTAGCCCCTGAGTCCCCTCTGTTCCACATGGGCCCCGAGGGGTTGGTATTATGAGGGGCATGGCAGAAGACGCATATCTTGGAGGTGGTTCCGGTCTTAATAGCGCTTGCTGAGAAGAGGCTGAAGTTGTGTTTTGTTGCGGCAACAGTGGCAAAAGCGGGTTTAAGGGTAAAAAACATGGCCATAAAAATCAAAACACCGAGGGTACAGTTAAGAGCGCGCACCAGGCCCTGTCCTCTAACAGAGTAAATACAGCTGCTTTTCCTCATGAACTTAACGTATCTCAAAAACAACCTCCCGGAGATAACCAACGGCAACCCCTTATACTTACACGCCAGTCATAGACCTCTTAGCCGCGCAGGAGCTGCATTACCGGTAATATAATACCATGCCATAAAGACTCGCTGTACATACGCGTTAAACCGCCCCCTGAAACCCTCAGTATTCCTCTACCGAAAAAAACATTGGCGCGCCCGGCCATATGTGCCGTAACCTGCCGGCAGTATCATCAGCCCCGGCTCGAGGGAATGGCATCGCTTCCGCCGCCGCCAAGATACTCAAAGACCTCTATCCTTCTATTGTAGGGGTCTGCCACGAAGATATTATCAGAGCCGTCTATAAAGACCCCCCCTGGCATCCAGAACATCCCCGGCCCTGCGCCGAGTTTGCCGAAGTTAAGGAGAAAGGCCCCCTTGCGTGAAAATATCTGCACAGTATCAAAGATAGCGTCAGCCACGTATATATTACCCTCTGAGTCAACGGCAATGCCCTTGGGCCTGCCAAAATCACCGGTACCGTCGCCGTGCTCTCCAAAGCTGCTGAGATAGCGGCCGTTCATGTCGAATATCTGCACCCTGTAATTCATTGAGTCCGTTATATAGAGGTCGCCTCTGCCGTCAACAAAGACATCCATGGGATAATTAAACTCTCCGTCCTTGGCGCCAAGACCTCCGAAACTCGTAATCAGATCACCCTTAAGGGAATATACCAGCACTTTATGCGCGCCTGTGTCCACGACATAGAGACGCTTTCTCGCCCCATCTACGGCTATACCCGTGGGACGGGTCCCGCCGTCAATACTGCGTATGAAGGAACCCTTGGGGTTAAAAACATAGACCTTCTGCGCCACGGAATCGCTTACATATATATTATCGGCATTGTCCGTGGCCACACCTATAGGCGAGCGCAGTGGGGTTTTCTTTGCTCTCTCTATATAAAAATACTTTTTTTTCTTTCTGTCATAAATATGAATTCTCTTAGAGGCCGTATCAGCGACAAGGACCCTGCCCGCGGTATCCACGGCTATACCATAGGGTTTTACCATGGTTCTCTTTGCGCCGCCAACGAGGATATCAACAACCTTTGTAAAGAAACCCTTTTTTATCCCTATATCCTCGGGGCTTGCCAGTGATATGTCAAAGGCTATACGCGCAGGTGCCGGAGGTGTCGGCCATATAAGAGGTTTATGCTTAAAGTCTTTTGACTGCTGAGAGGATATGTCCGGAGACCCGCATCCCGAGGCGGCAATAAGTAGGATAAAGAAAAGAAGAAAGAGACGTGATGGGGCCGCAGCAGAGAGTAGTGGCCGTGGCCTATGGCCACGCAGTTTACTAAAAAAATCATAAAAAAAGGAATATCGTCTCATAATCTCACCAGATGCCCGCGCCTATTTTCTGTGACAATACTGACAGATGTCTCCTCCCTCGGTCCTTAAACGAACATCCTGGTCCGCTCCCCAGTTGGGTCTGCCGTGCAGCAGCCCCCTCTCGTGAGGGTTATGACATGTCCCGCAGAATATCTTGCCGGTTGCGGGATCCAGGGGAAGCAGTACAGGGAGTTCCTTCTTCACAAGCCTCATATTAAGATATATGGTTCTTGAGGGCTCTGCAAGGTGGCTGGGGGCTACAAAACCGCTCATAGCCGGGCCAATCCCCTCTGAGCCGGGATGTTTTCTTACGTTGTGACAGACATAGCAATTTTTATCCAGGTTATCGGGAAACCTGAACTTCATGTTCTCCGGGGACTTGTAATTAACCGTATCAGGCATTGTCTTGTGGCAGATAAGGCACCTTGACCACATGATCTCACCTTCGTCATTAATCTGTTCATGGGGGTTAAGAATCGTACTCCTGGCCTCAAGCAGAGAATAGGAGAGAGGGGGAGATTCAGAGGCCTTTTTTTCCGCCGCCTCTACATAAGGGGAGCTGAACATGGCAAGAACGGCAAATACAATAAGTGTTCTCAGGATTCCTGGGTTTAATACTTCTCGCATGAGATTCCCCAACCTTTATGGCGGACACCCGAGAGAGAGCCGCCTGCAGTGTATTTTTTACATAATGAAGATTAAATAACCATTAGACACTAAGACACTACCGCCCGAAGGCATATACAGAACCGTCTTTTGAGGCGATAAAGAGCCTGTTGCCCGATATAGCCGGAGAGCTGTGTATGCCGCCGCCTGTGGCATAACTCCAGCTTACCTCTCCAAGGATAATATCAATGGCATATATATGTCCATCCTCTGCGCCCACATAGATAAAACCATTGGAGGTTACAACAGGCGTGGAGTTTAGCGGGGCCGGGAGCCTGTAATCAGCAAGCTCACGTCCCCGCCTGAGGCCATAGGCCCTGATATGCCCATCTTTGAACGCCAGATAAATTTTACCGCCTGCAACAACAGGGGATGCGTAGACAAGGGAGTTTCCGGTGTTTTTTCTAAAGAAAATCTCACCCTCCTTGGCATCTATGCCAAAGAGCTTACGCTCTCCGGTGGCGATATAGACCTTTCCGTTCTTTATAACAGGGCTTGAGTAGATAGCCGAGTGGCTTACCACCGCCCAGTTTCTGCCTCCGCTCTTACCGTCCTGCGAGTAGAGCGCCCCGTTCTTGCCTGCAAATATAACGGCGCCGTTGTAGTAAACAGGAGATGCGTAGATACCGCTGTATCTATCGTAGTCCAGGAGCCGCATGCGCCAGAGGCGCTTTCCTGTGGCCGCGTCAAGG
>JAJRZX010000009.1 GCA_024275045.1 Deltaproteobacteria bacterium | reverse complement strand
TCTCCATTACTGTTTCAAATATAAACTTTTTACTTGCTGGAAGCATGTTTTTCGCATATACTTTAACTGTAAACTCATTTTTTTTATCTAAGTCAAAATAAATCCCTTCACTGTCCTCACAAGTTCCCCCACAATATATTTTTTTGGTTTTGTAAAAATCCGTCAAATATGAGAATAAAATAACCTTTTCTGTGAGATAAGGTGAGAAGATCATATTTTGCTTTTTATTGCTAAATCTTAATCTGTACTTTTTTCCTTTGTATACCAAATTTATTTTAACATCTTCAACATTAATATCATTGGGATTTTCAATATAGCAATAAAACAATCTACCAGTAGTTTTATACTCGGTAACAAATCTTCTGGGCTCATCTATATATAAGCCGACGGATAGAATCTTAATTTTAGCTTTAGTTAATTCGCTAAAGTTCATAGAGAACTCGATTATTAATGGAAGTAAACTTTTTTGTGCTACTATTTTTTGAGGTTTCTTTAGAGCCCAATAAAGAAACACTATCCCTGAGAAGAAAATGATGGTATGCAACATAAGTGGAGAAGCAATTATCCAGTTTAACATCATGCTAACGCAACCCGGATTTTCACTTCTCTCAACAATAAAATCAATATCTCCAAGAATGCGTAGTATTCCGGCAGATATAAACCAAATAATTGAACACACGCCATAGATGATTTTAATTGTTTTCTACATCCATCAACTATAACATATCCGCACCTTGCGTCAATTATACAAGCTTCGTAGGTTGGGTAGAGCGTAAGCGAAACCCAACAATTCAATAAATGCGTGGCCGGTTATAATATTCAATCAAAAAAACATCGGGTGGCCTGCCTCTATCCAATGTAATATGTTAGAAATTAATCTTCCTTAATACGGCTGATCACATCTTTCAGGAATACTTCCTTTTCTTTCAATCCATCACGAAAACTCTTCAGGTCTGTATCGGCAATTTCCATTCTTAAATCGGAGAGGTAGCTCTCAAGCACCTCTTTTAGCATCTCTGTCTCATCATTATTTAATATAAGCTCTGCCATTATTAACCTCCTGAAAAATGAGTAGTCCCCGAAAATTAGATATCACATTTTACCAGCAAACCCGGCCTTATTAAAAGAAAATAAAGCCTTGTAGGATAGGTAGAGCTGAAGCTCTACGCAACAATTAGATAGATACAGATAATGGGGATTGAGTCATTGAGGTAAAGCCAAGCTGCAAGGTTGTATTTCTCAAATGCTTGGAGCGGGCAATTGGTTTTCTTTGCAAGGCTTTCTTTTTTCTAAAAGAAAGCCGGTTACTTCACAACCCTTACAAAAATCTCTTTCGCGATATCCCTGTCTATGGCAACGGTGGTCTCGCCAAGCTCAAGGACAAAGGCAGGGGACTTCTGATGTACCCGTAGAACGCTACCCGGAAAGAGCCCTATGGAAGAGAGTCTGTCAAGGCGTGAGTGCGCCGATGGAATTATAAAAACTATCCTGCCGCTGGCCCCTGCGGGAAGATCCACAAGGGGGCGCACTATTGGTTTCATCTCAACGCGTGTCTTCTCGCAGCAGGCGCCGCGCGGTATGGGGTGGCCATGAGGACAGGCAGGCGGGTGGCCAAGAAGCGTGCAGATGCTGTCCGTCACACCCTTTGATAAAATATGCTCAAAGGTGCAGGCCTCGCGCTCAAGGTTGCTTTCCGTAACATCAAGGACCTCGGTAAGAAGCCTCTCGGCAAGCCTGTGACGGCGTATGGCCAGAGCGGCCTGCTCCTCACCCTTGTGCGAGAGCGCCACATCATCGCCTCTGATAAATAAAAACCCCTCCTTCGCCATATCACCAAGGGTGCTGATATCGACTCCGGCTTCTCGTATCTCCTCTATCTCAAGGAGTTTTTTTATGGAGGAGAACCCAAGCTCTCTCTCGGCCCAGATAAACTCCAGTATCTCTTCTACTACGGTTCTTTCCTGATTCATTGCTCCTCCTTACAGGGCAAATGCGAGGTATTTAAGCACAAAATTCAGTACCCCGCCAACAAGCACGGCAAAGGGAAATATAAAAAGCGTTATCCAGACGGCAGTTTTCAGCCCCCGCTCTTTTACTATCATAAGCAGATTTGCTATGCAGGGAATAAAGAGCGTCATGGTAACAAGGCTCACTATGACCTGTCTGTGATCAAGCATACCCGAGCGCTGCAGATCCAGCAGCCCCGCGGCCCCGTAATCGCGCCTTAGAAACCCGATGATAAAAGACTGCGTGGCCTCAACAGGGAGGCCCAGAAAATTAACTATAATCGGCGAAGCAATACTCTGCATCACCAGGATTCCGCCTATTTTATCAAGAATAAAGAGGATAAAAGTACCCAGTATAAACAAAGGCACGGCCTCTTTCAGGTACCACTGCACACGCACAAGGGTCTTTAGCAGCACATTTGAGGCCATGGGCAGCCGCATGGGAGGTATCTCTATTATAAAGTCCGAGGTGGTGCCGCGAATTATCTTTGAGGCCAGAAAACCCACAAGGAACATTACAAGGATGAGCATGCCTGCCCAGATAAGGGTGGCGGTAATGGATACAGAGGCCAGCATGCCCAGGATTACTCCAAGCTGTGCTGAGCACGGTATGCCCAGGGCAAGGAGCAGAGTTACGATGACGCGCTCTTTTTTTGTCTCCAGAATCCTTGTGGTCATGGTGGCCATAGTGTCACAGCCAAGGCCAAGGACCATTGGCAGAACGGCTTTGCCGTTTAGACCAAGTCTTTTAAAAAACTTATCGGCCATAAGGGCAAGCCTCGGCAGGTACCCCGAGTCCTCAAGTAGGCTGAAAAATATAAAAAACAGACCCACAATAGGCAGAACTATGGCTATGGCATAGGTCATGGCCATGGTTATTATGCCGTATGGACCTACGAGAAAGTCATGAATAAAACCCGATGGAAGGGCGTACTCCACTACCCTCATTGCCCAGGGGTTAAGGTATTGCCCAAATACGATTTTTTCCAGAAAATCAACGCTAAAGCCCGCGCCAAGCACTCCCACAAAGAGATACAGCGCGCTAAGCACTACGATTAATACGGGTATACCCCATAAAGGGTGCATGGAGTAAAGCCCGATGAGCTTTGCCGCTTTACCGCCCTGGGCCTTTTCTCTGGAGAGTATCTTTCCTGTAATACCTGCAACCACTCTCATGCGCGCCCTGTTGATTATGGAGGCAGGGGGTTCTTCGTACATGGCCTCAAGGGAGTCGCATATCTTGTAAATTTTGGCTATATTCTCATCCCTAAGTGATTGCTTCAGCCAATCATCAAGGGTCTCATCACCTGAGATTAGCATTAAACTAATGGCTCTTGGTGATACGGGCGACGGGGGCAGAAGTTCGTTTATCTCACTTATTGCATTCTCAATGGGCGGGGGATAGGTAAGATCGCAGGGAGCCTCGGAAGACAACTTAGGCACATTCTGCAGTTTATCAAGGTTCCACCTCTGCGTGGCGATAGTGGGTATTACGGCAAGTCCAAAGGCTTTTTTTAACGCCTTAAGGTCTATCTTTATCCCCCTCTGCCCTGCCTCGTCATACATATTGAGTACAAGCACCAGGGGCAGCCCCATCTCCATGAGCTGTAAGGTAATCAGCAGCCCCCTGGCGAGGTTCTTTGAATCAAGTACATGGATAACCGAAGAAGGTCTCCTGGCAAGCAGAATGTCCCTTGTGACACGCTCGTCCTCGCTTACGGGGACAAGGTTATTCACGCCGGGGCTGTCTATTATCTCTACATCAAGCCCGCCGAGACGCGCTCTGCCGCGCGATACCCCCACAGTGGTCCCCGGATAATTGGATACCGTAGCGTACCTGCCTGTCAGGGCGCCGAAGATAACGGACTTTCCAACATTTGGGTTGCCTACAAGAACTATGGGCCCTGAAGGGGCTTGTTTATTATCCATTTCAGCCGGGGTCATCCTTAAATGATAATAACTTTCATTTTCAATTGCAAGTTAAAAAAAATCAGGAACACTCAGGGCAGTACCCGTATAGCTCCAGTTTATGGTTAATTACGGTGAAGCCGAAACGGGCGGCTGTCTCGTTCTGCAGGTTCTCTATCTTCTCGTTCTGAAACTCTATAATCCTGGAGCACTTTACGCAGATAAGGTGGTCGTGATGCCCTGTGGCCGGGAGGTTCTCATAACGTGTCTGCCCGTCGCCAAAGTGTCTTGAGAGGGCAAGCCCGGAGTCTGTAAGGAGCTTCATTGTCCTGTATACCGTTGCGTACCCGGTCCCGGGAATCTCTTTTTTTACCTTTACGGTAAGTTCATCAAGGCTGATGTGGGTCCGGGTTCTGAAAAAACATCTGGCAATACAATCACGCTGGTTGGTGAATTTAAGGCCCTGATTCTCAATATAGGTTCTTAGAAGCCCCATCTTCTCATCTAACTTCATCTGATAACCTTACGAAAAAAGGGGGGTTAGGAGGGTTCGGGTGTAAACTCAGGGTCCGCGTGGATTTTATTGGAGCGGGAGACGGGTCTCGAACCCGCGACCTCAACCTTGGCAAGGTTGCGCTCTACCAACTGAGCTACTCCCGCTTAGATTTATGAATTAGTGAGTCTAACATAATTGAACCTATAGTCAAGGATTTATTAGAGGCCGTAAGCTTTCAACCTGATAAATAGGCGCACCTGGGTAATAGGAGACGCAGGTTAGATATAGAGAATAATCGTGAATAAGAAAAAATCGATTATGCTTTTAATATAACAATATCATATGATTAGCTGAGATGATTGATAATCTTTATAATGTTAACTGAGCTTACCTTGCTGGTCTCCTGCTTTTCCGCTGTACGTCACTATCTCAGAGAGAGTATTTTTCTATCTTTCTAATAAGAGCGCGTCTGCTTATGCCCAGCATGGCCGAGGCCCTTGTTCTGTTGCCGTTAAACTGATTAAGGGTTTTTCTGATATGCTCCTTTATCACACTCTCAAGGGTGGCGGTTCGCCCTGTTTGCCTGCTTTTTTTGCCAAGAGATAGATTCTCGCGGTGGATAAAGGCGTCGCCTGTTAGCATGGCCGCACGCTCTACTGTGTTTTTCAGCTCCCGCACATTGCCGGGCCAGTCATGGTAGAGCAGTAACTCCTGCGCATCGCGTGAGATACCGCGCACCTTTTTACCTGTA
>JAJRZX010000133.1 GCA_024275045.1 Deltaproteobacteria bacterium | reverse complement strand
GCTCGTAAGTCTGAGTAAAGTTAGATGTCGTGTCCTTAAAGATGCTATCCTTCTCGGAACGCGTCTCACGCGAATATTCAAAAAAGGCTGAACCTCTAACGGTAGTAAAGGCATAAGGATCAATCCTTACGCACCATCCACTGGAAGGAAAAAGGATAACCACAGAGAACAGAACTAATGTGAGACATATCCTCCGGATGTAAATCATAGCGGTTATCCCCGGTTAAAGAAGCTGAGAGAGAGGCGTTGTGTGAATTATTTTACATTAAGCGGTAATTTAACTTTCCATATTATCGCAACTGCAGGATGTGGCAGAACACTGCAGAGTCATGTTAGGGGCTATACTGCGCAACAAAACATAAAATCACATGATACATCTGAAGCCAACGTCATCATAAGCGCCCTTTGGAGGAGCGATGCCCCTGAATGGCGCCGAGACATAGACCTGCATGGTATAGTGCCCCATACCGCCCCAGCCGCCGCCCCTTACCACCTTGAACTTCTCACCGTAATCCTTATCATCATAGGTATTGCCGGGATACTGCTTATACCAGTCCGCGGTCCACTCCTGTACATTGCCGGCCATGTTAAGAACCCCGTATGGACTCGCGCCCTCGGTAAAGTTGTCAACCGGCGTGGTTCCGCCGTACTCGCCAAGGGTATTTACCTTCTTTAGATCAAAATCATCGCCCCATGGGAAGATGCGGCCCTCTGTGCCTCTGGCGGCCTTTTCCCACTCTTTCTCACCAGGCAATCTGCCGCCTCTCCATTTACAGTACTCCGAGGCATCATACCAGCTCACATTAATAACAGGATACTCACCCCTGCCCTCGGGAACCTTGCCGTCCGACCAGTCAAAGGGGGCTTTTCTCGATGTAGCGGAGACAAACTTACTGTATGCCTCCATTGTGACCTCAGTCTTATCAATATAAAATGCCTTTACAGTAACCTTTCTCTCAGGAGACTCGTTGGCAAACCACGGTTTTCTTGAGCCGTACTGCACGGCCTTGGCGTCAGCGTCAATCCTGTTACTACCCATAATAAACTCACCCGCAGGTATAAGCACCATATTTTCCGGCACACTCTTCTTCTGCGTACACCCAAAAAAAGCCAAAGGAAGAATAAGTACAAGAAGGATAAAAAAAGAACTCTTAACTGCCCGGGTTTTTACAGATATCAAGACCGCGACCTCCATGAATTAATGAAATTAATATTTTCCAAAGCCTTTAAGCAGATAGATTCTGAGCCCTTGTCCTACTCTACTCCTTCTCACCCACGGCGCACCTAAACCCGAAGTTATTATTACGGGTCCTGGGATCAAAAAATATCCTGTTATAACTCGGGGCGCTGATGCCGCACTTATAATATGTGCAGTCATACCACGACCCGCCACGCAGGACCTTGAACCTCTCGCCGTAGTTCTCATCAGGGTGTTTGTTGCCCGGGTATGGTTTAAACCAGTTATCCACCCACTCCCAGGCATTTCCGGCCATATCATGTACGCCGTATGGGCTTACGCCCTCCGGGAAACTTCCAACAGGCATGGTATTGCCAAACCCGAGCTGCGGGGTATTGGCCTTTTTTCTGGAGAACCTATCTCCCCAGGGAAAGGCCCTGCCGTCAGTGCCTCTGGCCGCCTTCTCCCACTCGTCTTCAGTTGGCAGACGCTTACCATCCCATCTGCAGAAGGCATCGGCATCAGACCAACTCACATAAGTCACCGGATGACCGGCCTTGGCCTCGGGGATTTGCCCATTAACCCAGTTAGTCGGGTAGCCATGGCCCGTAGCGCGTACAAAAGCATCGTAACGCTCCACGGTAACCTCGTACTTATCTATATAAAAACCCTTTACAAACTTCTTGTGCTCAGGCTGAACCTTGGGCCACCAGTCATTAGAGCCTTTGGTAAATGTTCCGGCCGGAACATATATCATATCCTTTCTCTTTTCTACCTTCTTGTGGAGTGCCTTTTTAGCGCTCACTTTCTTGGGAGGCGCTTCAGTGGCTGCCTTGGCAAGGATTACCGGCTCAGCACCTGCGTGCTTCCATGCGTCCTTGCCCTCGTAATCCCTGTACTTCTTATTAACGTTTATATATCTCTCACTGAGCCCCGGACCGTGGCAGGAAAAGCATGAGGGCTCCCTTGTGTAATCTATAGAGTACTTTTTATCTCCATTATGGCACTTTGCACAACGCGGCTCACCTGTATCAAGGTCATAATCATCAGAGGGCTTGGGTAGAGGCGGACGAGCGAAACTTATGTTCACGAAGGAGAGGGATAAAACAAGAGTGAGCAGAATCATGAGAGGCATATATTTATTTCGCAACTTTACCATTATTCCTCGTCTTTTTTGCATTTCCGGCCCCTGTACCGTCATTAATCTCAAGCCCCTCGGAAGCGCGCCCTTTTCTCTCAAGCTCTCTTACATAAGACAGAACATTCCAGATATCCTGAACGCTGAGGATATGGGCCCACCGTGGCATTGCCATAGCCTCACCGCCTATCTTTCTCTGCACACCCTCGCTAATGGACTTAAAGAGCTTTTCATCAGACTTTTTCATACGCTTGCTGTCATGAACAAAGTCCGCGGGGTGAGGTGTAATGGCCGTACCCACAGGACCGTCTCCCAGCCCTCTGGTTCCGTGACAGTAATGACAGTGCCTGTCATATATGGCTTTGCCGGCTACGGGATCGCCGCGTCTTGCGGCCTGCGCCTTGGGAGAGGACTCTCCTGTGGCGGCGTAGGCAAAACCAACCTGCATGCCAGACGCAACAGAGAGGGTCAGGAAGAAGAACCCCAGAGACAACAAGGTCCAGGTCCTTCCCGCACCCCCCCTGAGAGAGGGCATCTTCCGGTATATTCTCTTCATCCTTGCCCTTCTTTAGCTCAGAGTTTCCTCAGGTACTCAACCTTGGCGCCTTTACGCAGGCTCTTAAGCCAGTCTTCCCAGAGCTTTTTATACTCCTTGGCTACAAACTCCTTCTTTAATTTTTTCAGATTAAGCTCAGAGTATTTTAACTGCTTTGCAGGGCGCTTGCCCTCAAGCTTAAAAAGATGCACACCGTATATGCTCATTACAGGACCGGATATCTCGCCTACCTTCAGCCTTGATACCGCGCCCTCAATATCAGGCAGAAGGCTGCCCTCGTGGGTCCATCCCATATCCCCGCCTTTGGAAGCGTCCTGGGACTGAGAGTGTTTCTTGGCAAGCTCGGCAAAATCCGCACCTGCCTTGGCCTCTTTGGCTATCTCGAGAATATCTTTTCTTGTCTTGTTCCAGACCCTCTGGCTGGCTGATGGGTCCACTCTTAAAAGTATACCTCTTAAGTGAACCTGCGCAGGTACTTTAAACTTATCAAGGTTCTTACCGTAATAATCTCTCATATACTTGTCAGTGACAAGGTCCTCAGCCTCTTTTTTTATCCGCTCCTGCGCGTTCTTTTGTTCTCTCTCAACCACGGCGTTAAAGGTGAGGTCTTCCCTG
>JAJRZX010000132.1 GCA_024275045.1 Deltaproteobacteria bacterium | reverse complement strand
GGCTACTCTTAAAAGTTACATAGGAGACGTGTCTCAAAAGACCAAATAAGGAAGAAAAAAGCGGCCTAAGGAGCACAGCCGGGGCCATAAAAAGCCATATCGGTTACTATTTTCAGCAAAAACTGCTTTTCTTGCGAGCTATGAATGAATAATCTCTCTATTTATACGAATTAATCAGATGTTCCTTAGGAAATCAACTCTGAGAATGGTATCATAAACAGTTGAATGGAGCGTTTGGAAGAAAGTTGAGGAATAATAATAGTGGACTTAGTAGAATTCCAGAAGGAAGCAATGCCCAGGCACCCCTGGGAAACTTCCCGAATTAAAATAATAAAAAAAATTCTTACCGGATACATTAATACTAAAAAGCCTAAGGTCTTGGATGTAGGCTGCGGAGACTGCTTTGCTGTTACTGAATTATTCAAGGGATTGGACTCACCTCATATTGATGCGGTTGATATCAACTTAACTGAGAATGAGGCATTGGAGTTAACCAATAAAAAAGGTATCTCGGTATATAGTAACTACGATCATCTTCAGAAAGAATTTTACGATACGATCATTGCCCAGGATGTTATTGAGCATGTTGAAGACGATGTATCGTTTCTTAAAGACATAATAAGCAAATATGCTTCGCAACGTGCGCTCATTTTCATTACCGTTCCTGCATTTAACAGCCTGTACAGCTCCCACGACTCCTTTCTCGGGCATATCAAACGTTACAATAAAAACGAGCTGCATAAAGTACTGAATCAGGCCGGGTTACAAATTGTTGATTCAGGATATCTTTTTTTCTCTCTCTTAATTCTCAGGTTCATATCAGTATGCTTTCAGCGCAGGACAAATATTACGTACCAAAACAAAGGTGTTGGCGCATGGAACCATGGTAAATTGGCATCTAAATGCGTAGAGCTTGCTCTTGTGGCTGACAATTGTATCTTATTTTTTCTAAATAGATTCGGAGTAACAATACCCGGACTTTCAGTGTGGTCATTATGCAAAAAACCGCAATAGTCGTTCCTTGCTTTAATGAAGAAAAACGTTTGAATGTCAGAGAATTTCAAAGTTATGCGGAGAAGTTTCCCGATATTTTTTTTATTTTTGTAAATGATTGCAGTACAGATAAGACAATACAAGTCATAGATGAGATTTGCAAGTTTAGCGAGACACAAATGTTCAGCATGAGCCTTGAAAGAAACGTAGGCAAGGCAGAGGCTATCAGACGTGGATTCCTGAAAGCAATTGAGATGGAATCAATGTGTTTTAAAAATATAGGTTTTTGGGATGCAGACCTGTCAACACCGCTTGAGGCTATTTCCAGGTTTACTCAACTACTTGAGTCACCTGAAGTTTTGATGGTTTTCGGGTCACGTGTCCGCCTTTTAAATCATAATATAAACAGGACGTCCAGCAGGCATTATCTTGGGCGTATATTCGCAACCCTTGCCAGCCTCGTTTTAAATCTAAAAATATATGACACACAGTGCGGAGCCAAGATATTTAAAAATACACCTGATCTGAAAAGTGTTTTTGCCCAACCTTTCTCTGTGAATTGGATATTTGATGTTGAAATTTTGGCACGGTTTATTATACTCAGTAAATCTAAGGGCAAATGGAGTATTGAAGACTCAGCTGTGGAATATCCGCTTAAAAATTGGCATGACGTCGCAGGTTCCAAACTAAAAAAAAGAGATTTCATAATAGCTTCTTTTGAATTATTTAAAATATATAAGTACCTCTATCTTTCCAGAAAAAAATCTTATTAAACTCGTCTGGTATTATCAAATTTAATATCTGCAAATGAAAGCAATATAATCATTTGTCAGTAATATTTTTTCGTTAAAATAATCAAATTGATGACTAACCTTGCAGGATAGTTGGAGTCAAACACAACCCATCAATCCGCCTCAACCGCAACCTTGCCGATCTTGGCCTTTCGCATACAAAATACCACGAGCACTCCCTCAATAAGAACCCAGATGGCGAGAAAGAGAATAATGCCGCCCACAAATACTAGTATCCACTGACCGCCTGTGATGGCCCTGTATATACCGATTAACATGCTGGAAATCGTCGCCCCAAGCACAAGGATCATGGGCAGAGCTGTATAGAGTATGGGTTTTCGTCTGCGGTAAAGATAGATGGTAACTGCCAGCAGGGTAAGCCCGGCCATAATCTGATTTGTTGTGCCGAAAAGGGTCCAGAGGTATATGCCCGCGGCCCTGCCGTCCACCTTAAAAAAGGCAAAAAAACCAATGGCAAAGACGGCTATGGCCGTGGCCACATACCTGTTCTCAAAGACTTTTATGCCCAGGGCATCTCCTATCTCTTCAATATTAAAACGAAGGAGCCGAGTCCCCGTGTCCACGCTTGTCATGGCAAACCCCACGACCACAACACTTATAAAAGCCTGAGAGAGCCCCAGGGGCAGACCTAACTGGTGGATAAAGTTACCTGTGCCCTGGATAAATATGCCAAGCTTCTGGTGTAGACCTGCGGCCTTTTGCCATGTGCCGTAAAATTCAGCCCATTCGCTGTGGCTGGCAAAAGCCCCTGCGCTGGTGGCCAATACGGCAAGCAGGGCCAGAAGCGATTCGCCTATCATGGCAACATAACCGATGAAAGGGGCATCTGTCTCCCTGTCAAGCTGCTTTGCTGTGGTGCCCGATGAGACAAGGCCGTGAAAGCCTGAGACAGCCCCGCAGGCTATGACTATGAACAAGAATGGTATTAACGGAGGCGCGCCCACCGGATGAAGGTTTATGGCAGGAGCACTCCACCCGGGGGATAATATGAAAAAGCCAATAAGCATGGAAAAAAGAGCAAGATAAAGCAGAAGGCAGTTTAGAAAATCCCTTGGCTGCAAGAGAAGCCATACGGGCATTACACTTGCGAAAAAGGCATAGGCAAGGAGCACCCATGTCCACGAGACCGCCTCAACTCCTGTTATCGGCATGTACAGGCCGGCCCAGGTGGTTAGCAACATAAGTACAAAACCTGCGACTACAAGGGGCCTTAGCGGCCAGCGCTTTCTGTAATATAAATAACCTATAACCATGGCTATTAACATGAGGCTGAATGTTGGGAAGACGGCCTCGGGGTGCGCTGTGGCAGGTATATTGGCCACATCAGGCGCGGCAAAGAGCCCTGATATGACCAGGACAAAAACACCCATGGCAAGAGCAAGAAGAAAAAATATCACAAGGAGAAAGAGTATTCTGGCCCGCGGATGAATCACGTCTTTGGCAATGGTACCCACGCTTTTTCCGTCGTGGCGTATGGAGAGGACAAGGCTTGAAAAGTCATGCACCGCACCCACAAGAAGGGTTCCCAGTACAACCCAGAGAAGCGCAGGGAGCCACCCCCAGATAACAGCTATGGCAGGGCCGAGCATGGGGGCAAGTCCCGCTACTGAGGCATAGTGATGACCAAAGAGTATATATTTATGAGATGGCACATAATCCACCTCGTCTCTCAGACGATGCGCCGGTGTAGGGGTCTCGCTGCTAAGGTTAAAAACCCGTCTTGCAAGCACTCTTCTTGCGTAAAGGCGATAGAAGAGAAAATATAGTACAAGGGCGATTATGGTCAGTCTTACAGGTGTCAAGGCGACCTCTACGGATGGTTCACAAAATTAATTATTTTACTGAGTTCTCGCATACTTTTTCCGTACCCTCCAAACCTGCATGCCGGTTACAGAGTATTGCAGGCAAATCATCATAACATTTTTTAATCCACCGCAGAAGTGTTGCCAGCCTTTCCTGTGTCTGAGAGAAAAGGGAGTTTAATCAGAGAATAGAATGTGAGCCCGCCTTTTTCACGATACTCTCTCAGCCCTATGGACATCTCTGTATGGGGAAGGGATGGTTGGGCGCGGTATGTTCCGCAGAGATAATCCCAGAAAGGGAGAAAAAAACCATAATTGGAGTTGGTCTCTTCACGAACTATGGAGTGGTGTACGCGGTGAAAATCCGGTGTTATGAGAACCTTTCTAAGTTTTTTATCAATCTGCTTTGGAAGTTTAAGGTTAGAGTGGTTGAACTGTGCCGAGCTGTTCAGGATTACTTCAAAGGCTAAGACAGCGGCCGGGCTCGCACCTGAGGCCATAACAAGACCAATTTTGAAAATAAGGGAGAGAATAATCTCAAGGGGATGAAAACGGGCGGCAGTAGTTACATCAAAATCAAGATCCGTATGGTGGACTAAATGAAACCTCCAGAATATGGGCAGAGCGTGGGCAATGAGGTGCTGCAAATAGATCATAAAATCCAAAAATATAATAGCCGCTAAAAAATCCAGCCAATAGGGCAGCTCAAAATAATTCAAAAAACCGGACCCATTCGCCTCTACGGCAATAGCGGTCTGCAATAAAAAAGCGCCGAAAATAAGCCTTACAAGAACAATGTCCAGGACCGTCAAAGAGAGATTGGTTAGCCATCTCCTAAACTTGGAAAGAGACAACTTTCTGCGAGGGGATCTAACCTCAAGAAAAGCCAGAGTTATAAAAACTCCTGCAAAACCTATCACTCTTACAATAGCTTCTATTTAAATCACCTCAATGGTTTACTGTCAAACTCTCTTCGTGGCGAGAGTTTCGCAGGGTATGCTGTACCCACCCTTGCTTATCAGTACATAACCTTAGGGAAACTCTGATTTATTCTCTTTTTGTCCCATGGTATAATTTTTCTATCACGCCATAGGAGGATAATTAAATGCGTCAGAAGACATTAGCCGAAGGCACCTTCGAACGTTATCGCAAGCCTACTCGCCGGGAGCGT
>JAJRZX010000131.1 GCA_024275045.1 Deltaproteobacteria bacterium | reverse complement strand
CTTAAGCAAGTCCCGTATCTCTTTTGGGATAGTTGCCTGGCCTTTAGATGTGATTTTTACAGCCTTTGTCAGCATATTACAAGACCCCTTACCTGCATTATTGGTATTACCATAATATATTGTAATGCATAATAATGTTTTTGTCAAGAACAGCTAAAAAGGCTCAACTTTCCTCCACCACTTTTATCTCCTCTTCCGTGAGGCCGTACAACTTGTAGACAAGGCCGTCAATCTGGTTGTCGGCGATTTGTATCTGCCGTTGAAGGTGTTCTTTTTCGTGGACGATTTTTACTTTTTGGAGTTTTTTGTTGAGGTCGAGCATCTTCTCGACGAGGGTCACAATCTTGTCATGGAGGGCCTTTTCGGAAGGTTTGTCGAAGTCGATTGTAAGGATGGGGAAATCCTTGAAGTAAACGTAGCTTGGTTCGTAGAAATCACCTCTGAGCTTTGGCAATATCTTCCTGAAAAGAAAAAATGTCAAACTACTGTTCAAAATACCGAGAAGGTATTTGTCAGCAAGCGATATGATGAAGCACTTCTGGTTAGTAAACCATTGCTCTGTATCTATCGTAAATTCAGGGCGCTTACAAATGTTAGGATAGATGATCTTATGTTTTTCAAACGCCCTATAGTAATCGACTGTATCCTGAATTTCGTACCACTGATATGCCCCTGGTTTACGCCCTTTCCATTGATCACCTTTCCAGTCTTTAGGCTTCGGCATGAGCCGCGCCTTAAACTGCGCAAGGTATTCTTCAATCCCCGCATATTGTTTGATGTCTACGCCCCGTCGCGTGAAGATAAGAAAGCGCTCACTGCTTGGAGTTTTATACCGCTTAATATCCTTCCCCACCAGAAATGGCTTTATCAGTTCGGCACTCTTCGGGTCTTCGGCAATTAGCCTTTCTTTTGTCGCTCTGTCTATGACAAAGGCCGCGTTAAGCCCTGTCAAGACACCTCTGTAAATCCTACCTTCAACATATTCACTTAGCGGCACTCCGGCAGACTTGACTTTGGCAAGGATAGCCTCTTCAGCCTCACTAACAAGGGACCAACCGTTATCGTCAAGAGTTGCGCGTGAGACTTCATAGCTCTCTTCATCGACATATTCATTAAGGTCGTTAAAGTCGAGTGTCTTCACCTTTGTCGCATGGAATTTAGGACAAAGACGCGCCCTGCGCCTGCTTATTCGTAGAATACAGGGGTAAGTCGTGGCTTTCTCAAAAACAGGCAGGTCACCAAAATCTGTAATCTCCTCAATGGCCTGTTCTTTCATCCATGCACGGAGCGGCCCGCCGTACCTTGCCCTCATCCACTTGTTGGCAACAATGTAGCTGAACTGACCGCCATCTTTCAGCAACGATACAGCCTTCTCGATAAAATAAACATAAAGGTCGGCCACACCGTTGTAGGTTGAATACCTGCTCTGAAAATAGGGCTTGAACTCCCCTATCATCTCCTGCCTCACATAGGGCGGGTTCCCAATCACCGCGTCAAAACCGCCTGCCTTCATTATCTCCCCAAAACCCCTCTCCACATCAGACCAGTCAAAGACATTTATCCGTCTTATCTCCTCATCGCCAAGGTCGAGTTCCATCTGGTCGTAAAAATCAGGGCCGATGAGGGAGTTGCCGCACTTGATATTGTTCTTGAGGTCAGGTAAAGCCCTCTCCTTAAAGAGCGATAAGGTTTTACCGAGAGTCTCCTGATTCTCATCCTCCAGTACCTTCAGCAGAAGCGAGAGCTTTGTCACCTCCGTTGCCTGGCGGTCTATATCAACACCAAAAATATTATTAAGGAGTATCTGCTTTTTTTCCTGCGTGGTCAACCGCCACACATTGCCTTTGCCACTGTAGATGGCAGGTCTCTTACCCTTTGCGTGTTTCTCGGGGTTATTATCCATGTACCACTTCAAGTGCCAGTCAAGAAGATACTGATAGGCCCCGATAAGAAATGAACCCGAGCCGCAGGCAGGGTCGAGGATTTTCAGTTTGGAGACTTTTTTTGGGGTCTGCCCCGTGAGTTGTCTGCCAACCGTGTTCTTAACGATGTATTCAACTATATACCGTGGTGTGTAGTAAACACCTCCGGCTTTCTTGACCTCGGGCTTTTCTTCCACCTTTGCCTGATGCCCCGCGGTGAGCCGTATCACCTTGCCAAGAAATTGCTCATAGACGTTGCCAAGAATATCAGCGCCAAGCACGGAGAACTCATAAGGTGAATTCGGGTAATAGAGATTCTCGATAAGGGACTTCAGTACCCTGTCGTCTATGGTGAGTGTGTGGCTCAGGGTGTCGGACTTGAAGTTAAATAGACCGCTGTTGTATCTGGTATCGGCCTCGTCAAAGAGCTGAAGAAGGCGCCGATAGATGTTCGTTCCGTTTATGAGGGACTGAAGCCTGCCGTAGTTCTCTATGCCCCTGTCCTCGCATATCCTCAGAAAAATTATCCTGTCAATGGTGTGCTGAACAGCGAAGTTAAGCTCATGGATGCTAAGTTCCGTATTTCTAAGAGCGAGGTTACGGGCAAGGGAGTCGCGCCACGACTCAATCTCTTTTAAAAACTCTTTGTCAACCTCCCCGGTGCCACGCTTTTTCTTTGAAGAGAGGACATAGCGGTCAAAACTCCCCATGAGGACAGCCTCCTTGGAGAGCACATCGTAGATATTGTCAAACTCATCGAGATAGTTATCATAGGTGTAATAGGCGATACGCCCCGCGCTGACCTTGTCTTTTGGGGCGGGTTTCTGACGGCAGTCGTAAATGGCAAGCTCTTCAAAGTCGGTGAGGATGGAGAGGGGTAGTTTCGCGCTCCAGGCGTAACGGCGAAGCTGATATGCGGGGCTTGTATCATCTTTAACGCTGACAGAAGGCCTCTTGGCCTCAAGGAAGAATTTGCGCTGACCACCGATGCGGAATGAGTAATCCGGAGCCTTCAGTGAGACGCCCACCTTAACAGAATCCTCATGAACGACGTCCTTGTACTGTTCGGCGTAGCCTTTCCTGTTTGCCACGTCCCAGCCAAGGGCCTCAAAGAAGGGGTCTATGAACTCACGGCGTACCTGGGTCTCGTTGTAGCCCGGCCCCTTATAGACCCCGAGGTTCCGTTGAAAGCGTTCAACAAGCCCTTCAGTCGTACTTTTTGCTTTTTCTTTCATGAAGATGGATTATAACAGAGTATAGCAAAAGCTCAAAGGTGAAAGACCGAGACAAGGGTGAGCTGTTACTATTTTCCCCTCCCCTACTCCTCTTCCGCTACATCACCATTATCCTTCAGCCGCTTTACTATCTTTGCCACATGCATGCCCTGAAAGCGCGCCATCTCAAGCTCGTTTTTACTTGGCCTTCTCGATCCGTCAGGGGCCGCTATGGTAGTGGCGCCGTAGGGCGTGCCGCCTGTAATCTCTTCCAGGGTCATCTGGCGTTTTTCCGTATATGGCATGCCAACTATTATCATGCCGTGATGAAGAAGGGTGGTGTGAAAGCTGAGTATTGTGGACTCCTGTCCGCCGTGCTGCGTGGCGGTGGAGGCGAATACGCTGCCCACCTTTCCAACAAGACCGCCCTGCTGCCAGAGCCCGCCTGTTGAATCAAGAAAGGTACGCATCTGAGCGCACATGTTACCAAACCTCGTGGGAGTGCCGAAGATAATGCCATCGGCCTCGGCGAGATTCTCTACCTTTGCAGTTGGAACTCCGGCAAAAGTCTTCCTGGCCTCAGTTGCGTGCATCTTCTCAATAACCTCATCAGGCAGCGTCTCGGGTACCTGATAAAGCTTTACCTTTGCGTCCTCAATATGCCTTGCGCCCTCGGCCATGGCCTCGGCCATTTCAAAGATATGACCGTAAAGGCTGTAAAAAACTATATTAAGTTTCATGTAAAAAACCCTCCTCTTTAAAAAAAATTACCTACAGTTTATTAAGTCCGTTCATGGCCGCTACCTTATAGGCATCTGATAGTGTGGGGTAATTAAATACCGTATCCTTAAAATAGTCAATAGTACCGCCGAAATTCATAACGGCCTGTCCTGTGTGAATAAGCTCTGATGCCTTCTCTCCAACTATATGCACACCAAGGAGTTTATGCGTCTCTCTGTGAAAGAGCAGCTTTACCATGCCGTAGATATCACCTGTAATCTGGCCACGGGCAACTTCCTCAAAGTAAGCCCTCCCTGTCTCATAAGGCACACTTTGCTCCGTAAGCTCGGCCTCATTTGCCCCTACCATGGAAATCTCAGGTATTGTGTAGATGCCAAGGGGCATGAAACCCGTCATCTCGCATGTAGCACCCTCAGCGGAGAAGGCATTGCATACGGCAAGCCTGCCCTGCTCAAGAGAGGTGGCGGCAAGAGATGGAAAACCTATGACATCACCAACGGCGTAGATGGTTGGGATAGAGGTCTGAAATAATTCATTCACCTTAAGGAGGCCCTTTGGGCCGGCCTTTAGACCGATATTCTCAAGGTTCAGGGCATCGGTATTGCCTGTTCTTCCCATTGTATAGAGGAGCTGCTCTGATACTACGAGCTTACCGCTGGTAAGGGTCGTAAGCACCCTGTTCTTGCCCTCCACCTTAATATCAACGACCTCTTCAGATAAGAGCATGGTTACGCCCGAGTGCCTCATCCAGTAAGTAAGGCTCGTTGTAATCTCCTCATCGGCAAACCTCAGTATACGCGGCCTCTTCTCAACAAGGGTGACCTTTACGCCAAGGGCCGCGAATATGCAGGCATACTCACAGCCGATAACCCCGGCGCCTATTATGGTAAGGCTGCTCGGCAGGTTCTCAAGGCCAAGTATGCTGTCAGTATCATGGATATGCACGCTCTCAAAAGGCACATTGGAGGGACGCGCGGGTCTTGTGCCCGTGGCGATAATAATAACCCCTGCCTCCATAAGCTCTTCAGTGCCGTCTTTGGAGAGGCGCACGGAGAGAGTGTGCTCATCAACAAAAGAGCCCTCGCCGTAGATAATCTCCACGTTGTTTCTTCCAAGCTGGCCGTGCGTAACCTCCATCTGCCGACGTATGACATCGGTTTTCTTGTACATGAGCTCGCTTAAGGTAACGTCGCTGCTTAGAGAAAACTGAAAACCAAAGACCGCACGCTGGCGAAAGTCCGCAAGAAACATGGCGGTCTCGCGCAGAGTCTTACTGGGGATCGTACCCGTGTGTATACCGGCGCCGCCGATAAAGGGCTCACGCTCGATAATGGCAACGCTTTTGCCAAGCTTTGCGCCCTGAATAGCGGCCTTCTCACCGCCCGGCCCTGAGCCTATTACGAGGATATCGTACTTCTTCATATCTGCTTTCAAAACCTCTCTTTACAGACTCAAACCAAACTTCATATACCTGTACCCGATTCTTAATATATACACGTTAAAGACGGCGGCTGTAAACTCTTTTTTACATCTATTAAGCGCAGGCTTTATTATCATCCCCCTTTTCGCTATAAGACGGAAGAGGGATATGGAAAAATAAGTCTTTAATTAAGCCAATGCCTGCGCTGAGAGAGTTGAGTTTTTTCTTCCTGCAGAGACAAATCATTTTACTTCCCCCGCCCTTGAAACCCGTAAAAACAGCCCATGATTTACCTTGCATTTTTACTCCCCGAAAGTATAATGAGCTCAAAGGTTCAGATAAAATAATTAAAAGAGATATTTTTTTCAGATACGCGCTCTGTAACGCGGCGCCACTGTGGTTTCTTTTAAAAAACATAAGGAGACGATATGACAAGCATAGTACTTGTAACGGCAAGAGAGGTTCTTGATTCGCGCGGCAACCCCACGGTAGAGGCGGAGGTGCTCCTTAGCGGAGGGTTCAAGGGCCGGGCAATAGTTCCTTCAGGTGCCTCCACAGGCAGGTTCGAGGCCGTAGAGCTTCGTGACAACAACAAAAAAAGGTTTGCGGGCCGAGGTGTGCTAAAGGCGGTAAAGGCCGTAGAGGGCCCCATCGCAAAGGCCCTTAACGGTGTTGACGCCCTGGACCAGACCCTTGTTGACTCTATTATGATAGACCTTGACGGTACTAAAAATAAATCCAGACTGGGCGCCAACGCCATACTCGCCGTATCTCTTGCAGCGGCAAGGGCAGCGGGCTCCGCCACGCTTCAGCCACTTTACAGATACATTGGCGGCACCAGCGCCAACGTACTCCCGGTACCAATGATGAACATAATCAACGGCGGAGCGCATGCGGACAACAACCTTGATATTCAGGAGTTCATGATAGTGCCCGCAGGGTTCAAGACCTTCCGTGATTCACTTCGCGCAGGCGTGGAGATATTCCATGTACTAAAAGACATACTCAAAAAAAAGAAACTCTCCACCTCCGTAGGCGACGAGGGCGGGTTCGCGCCCATGCTTGAGTCCAACAGCCAGGCCCTTGATCTCATCATCACCGCTATAAAAGGCGCGGGCTACAAGGCGGGTTCTGACGTCTTCATCGCACTCGACTGCGCTGCAAGCGAGTTTTACTCAAAGGGTAAGTACAATATAGACGGCAAAAAACTTACAAGCTCTGCGGTAATCTCGTACCTCGAAAAACTCGTCTCCGCCTACCCCATAGTCTCCATTGAGGACGGCCTTGACGAGCAGGACTGGAAGGGCTGGAAGGCGCTTACGGATTCACTTGGCGCCAAGGTTCAGCTCGTAGGCGACGACCTCTTTGTCACCAACCCCGAGAGGCTGGCGCGCGGCATTAAAAACAAAGTGGCCAACTCCATACTCATCAAGGTAAACCAGATAGGCACCCTCACAGAGACCCTTGATGCCGTTAACATGGCGACGCGGGCGGGCTACACCTCGGTTATTTCCCACAGGAGCGGCGAGAGTGAGGACACCACTATCGCTGATATAAGCGTAGCCACAAACGCCGGGCAGATAAAAACAGGCTCATGCTCACGCACAGAGCGTACGGCTAAGTACAACCAGCTCATGCGCATTGAGGACGAGCTTGGCACATCGGCAAGGTTCGCCGGCACCGCTGTCTTTAACCGTTAAGGACCTTACAGAGGCCGCGCAAGGGCAATATCTTTTCTTTAAGCACACTGTTGTGCTATAATAATTACTTATATGAGGGCCTCATGATTCACCCTTGGCCAAGAGGCTCTCATCAGTACATGCTCTAATTTAACGTGATATGTTTTTGTAGCAACCCGTAGCCGTAACACCTGTAATAAGGAGAATAAGTGTCAGCCGAAGGCTTTATCTTTCAGGCTGTTCTCATACTGCTCTTAATCCTATTAAACGGTTTTTTTTCCGGTGCCGAGATAGCCATTATCTCATCCAGACGCGCCGAGATAGACAGACTCGCCAAGGAAGGACACAGCTCCGCCAAGAGCGTAAAGCGGATGAAGGACAGGCCTGAGAGTTTTCTTGCCACAGTTCAGGTAGGCGTTACCCTTGTCTCCACTATTGCCTCTGTGCTTGGCGGCATACTGGCCATAAAAGCCGTAAAACCACTGCTTATCTCCATACCTCTGCCGCTGTTCAGGCACTCGGCAGAGCTCATCGCCGTTGTCCTTGTTGTACTTACAATATCCTATGCCTCCCTTATCATCGGCGAACTCGTACCAAAATCTCTGGCCCTGCGCTACGCTGAAAAAATAGCCTGCTTCTCTGCGCGTCCTCTGGGGTTTTTTACTCAGGCCACCTCTATTATCGTGCGCCTGCTTACCGCCTCTACAAAACTGGTCCTTAAGATACTTGGGGTAAAAGACAGCGAGGAGCGCACTTTTATCTCAGAGGAAGAGATAAAATATTTTATCAAGGAGGGACGCGCAACAGGGGTATTTGAGGAGACAGAGGCAGCGCTGCTTCACGGCATCTTCCAGTTCGCTGATACAACGGTGCGGGAGGTCATGGTGCCTAAACCAAAGTTCTCGGCCATTGATATAAAAACCCCATCAGAGGCGGTACTGAAAATCATCTCAGATGCCGGGTTCTCGCGGTACCCTGTATACGAGGGAGGAGTTGAGAATATCGCTGGCATACTCTTTAATAAAGACGTCTTCAGGGTGGTTGAGCAGGGCAGGCCCATTATCTTACGTGAGATCATGCGCGAGCCCTACTTCGTACCTGCCACAATACTTATAAGTAAACTTCTGCGTGAGATGCAGAGACGAAAAGTCCACATAGCCATTGTCGTGGACGAGCACGGAGACGTGGATGGACTGGTAACGATTGAGGATATACTTGAAGAGATAGTGGGAGAGATAGAGGATGAGTATGATGTGGGTAAAGGCGGACTTGTGGTAAAGCTCAAGGACGGAGCCATGATAGTGGACGCCACCATATCCATTGGAGACCTTGAGGAAGAGGGCATATTCATAGACGCTGAATCAGAGGCCGAGGAGTTTAACACCCTTGCCGGATTCCTGCTCCTTAAACTACAGAGAATCCCCAAGGGCGGAGAGTTTGTCGTATACAAAGGCAGGCGTTTCACCATTGTGGACGTAGAGGCAAACAGGATAGTAAAGGTAAAGGTAGAGCCGCTGCCCGGCATTGATAAGCGCACAAAGGTCTCGGCCTGAGGGGAAATCAAGTAATTCAGACCTCTTATATATTGACAAGTGAGACGCTATCTAATAGATTATTTTTATAGACCGTACGTTACGTCACAGATATCCCTGCCTTTATCGTAATAAAGTAAGGTATGAGAGCAAGGACCTTATGAAAATAAGACAATTCATCCCATTACTGGTACTGCCCGTAGTCTTTACCGGCTGTGTGCGCTCGTCAACATTTCAAAAAGCCCTTGATGATAACCGCACGGCCATGCTGCAGACCACGAACGCCCAGGAGGCCAATAAACGCCTTCTTGAGGACATGGCCTCGCGCAAGAAGGAGATTAATGAGCTCCGCACTGCCAATGAGTCCCTTGTTGAGGTGGATTTAAAGAAATCAGAGCGCATCGCCTCGCTTGAGGCAAGGCTGAGGGATAAGACCCTTGATAATGAGGGCCTGAGAAAACTCATAGTAGAGCTTCGCGCCACTGCAAAGCAGGATAAAGCAGAGGCGGATAAAGATAAAAAATGCCCTGATGATATCTGCGACGCCATTTACGGGGAACTTTACAGGACACTAAGTGAGGACATAGAGCTGGGCTCGGTAAGTATTGTAAAGGGCAGCGACGGTCTCTCTCTGCTCATACAGCAAAAAGCCCTCTTTAAGACCGTTCGTGCAAGCCTGCTGCCCGAGGGCAAGGCGCTTTTACAGAGGATAAGCGCTGCGCGTGACTTCACAAAAAACAGGAACAAACACATCTTGGTGCGCACCGTCATGACCTCAGGCGAGGATAAAGACAACGGCGATGCATGGGGACTTGCAGCAAAACGTGCAGCAGTTGTAACACGCTTCTTAAATGAGCGCGTTGATGTAATGGAAGCCTCAGAGAGCGGCCTGCCCTATGCCGATGCCACGGAGTTAAACTCCCAGGGTTATATGGAAATCACCTACCCGCAGCCTGAGTAGAACTTCCGCCCCGCTCTTAACCAAAAACACACTCTCCATACCTTATTAGCAAAACAAACTCCTGCTCCCCACCCTACTCTTCCCTCTTTTTAAGTGTTGCAGAGCTCAGCCGAGATGCGATATAGGCCGAGAGCTCTTTTAGCCCCATGGTGTTCAGGACATTCTCTGGTTCCAGCCATCCTCTTCGCGCCGTATGCAGACCAAAGACGATATTAGAGAGCTGCCCCGTGGAATGTGAATCCGTTGATATGCATATCTTAAGCCCTTTTTTAACGGCAAGGCGCAGGTGCGAGTCTTTAAGGTCGAGCCTCTCGGGGCAGGAATTCAGCTCCATAGCCACATTAAACTCAAGAGCGGCATCCATCACCGCCTCCATATCCACGGCATAAGCAGAGCGAGATGAGATGAGCCTGCCCGTTGGGTGGGCGAGTATATCAACACGCCCCGTCTGAATGGCCTTTATTATCCTCTCTGTCATGGCGGCGCTGTCCATGGAAAAACCTGAATGCACCGCGGCGACCACGCAGTCCAGCTCCTCAAGAAGCTCATGGGGATGGTCAAGGGTGCCGTCCGCGCGAATATCCACCTCCGTGCCCTTTAAGAGCCTGAATGGATTACCCCCCATCTGCATGGCCTCGTTAAATGAGTCAATGGCCTCCATCTCAGCCCTCACCCTACGGGTATCAAGACCGTTTGCAACGCCAAGGGCCTTTGAGTGGTCAGTAACGGCCAAATACTCATAACCGCGCTCCATGGCGGCACGGGCCATCTCATCAATTGTAGCCGAGCCGTCACTTCGCCTTGAGTGGGAGTGCAGATCCCCTCTTATATCGGTAACCTCCAGAAGCTTCGGCAGCCTTCCCTCTACCGCGGCCTCAATCTCACCGCTGTTATCACGAATCTCCGGCGGTATCCACGGCAGACCAACGGCGCTGTACACATCTTCCTCCGTGGCACCTGCAATAGAAAACCCGGTCTTATCAAAGACGCCGTACTCGTTTATCTTAAGTCCCATCTTCCGTGCCCTCTCGCGAAGAGCAACATTATGGGCCTTGGAGCCAGTAAAATACTGCCATGCCGCCCCAAAGGAGCTTTTTTTCACAACACGGAGATCCACATGAAAACCGCTCTTAAGCAGTACTGTTGATCTGGTCTGGCCCTCCATAAGGACCTCCTCTACATCAGAACGAGTGGTAAAGGCCCTCATAATGGGTGTACTGTGCTCTGAGGCAGCCAGAATATCAATATCCCCTATGGACTCCTGCCACCGCCTGAGGCTGCCCGCAACGGCTACGTCCTCAACACCTGCGAGACCGCTGATAAACTCCACCAGCTCCGCCGCCTCAGCCCATGCAGCTGCCAGATTAAACCTGCCCGCAAGGGATTTAAGGGCCTTTATTGCGTTAAGAAGCTTTGCCTCGGATTTCTCTCCCATGCCGGGCAGCTCTCTAATACGCCCCGCGGCAGCCGCTCTCTCAAGCTCCGCAACAGAGCCTATGCCGAGAAGACGGTAAAACTCAGAGGTCTTTTTCGGGCCAACGCCCTGTATCTTTAATATATCAAGGATTCCCTCTGGCAGTTCTTTCACAAGGGTCTCATGAAAGCTGCATTTGCCAGTAGCGAGCATCTCCACAATCTTTTCTCTTATGGACTCGCCAATTCCGGGAATACCCTTAAGCGCATCAGGGCCCTTTTCCAGAAGTCTTTTAAAACTCTCCGGATAACCCTCCACAACAAGCGCGGCGTTTCTGTACGAGCGTATCCTGAATGGGTTGGCGCCCTTTATCTCAAGGAGATCGGCTATCTCATGCAGCCGGCGTGCTATCTCGTTATTTTCCATATATTTTCTTTTATGACCCTTAACCAAAAAGCTGATTTTATTTTGATACAGAGTATTATATAATAAAAAAATTATATATGTCCCATAAAAAAAGAGATAGAGCCCATGAATAAGAGCCCCATAGGTGTATTTGACTCAGGTATAGGCGGCCTTACGGTCTTAAAAGCAATAATAGAGCTTATGCCTTTTGAGGACACTGTATACCTTGGAGACACGGCACGCGTGCCTTACGGTACAAAATCAGAGGCCACAGTAGTGAGGTACTCGCTTCAGAACGCTGCTTTTCTCCGTAGTTTTGGCGTGAAACTCATTGTTGCCGCCTGTAATACTGCAAGCGCCTACGCACTGGGCCCCCTTCAGGAGGCACTTGATATACCTGTAATAGGCGTTATAGAGCCGGGCTCAGCAGCGGCCCTCTCAGCAACAGACTCTGGTAAGATAGGCGTTATCGGCACTGAAGGCACTATCTCCAGCCGCGCCTACAGAGATGTTATAAAAGCAGGCAACCCCCAGGCACAGGTATCTGAACGCGCCTGCCCGCTCTTTGTACCCCTTGTAGAGGAGGGTTTTTTAAGTACAGAGGCTACTGATATTATCGCCACCCATTATCTCGGAGAGTTTAAGGACCATAATATCGATACACTCGTACTTGGCTGTACGCACTACCCACTCTTAAAAGAGACCATCTCAAGAGTTATGGGCAAGGGAGTAAGGCTTATTGATTCCGCCGAGGCTACGGCCACGGAGGTAAAGAGGCTCCTTGTAGAAAAGAACCTTGAGAAGTGCGAGGACGGAAAAGCAACGGAGCACAGATTTTTTGTAACTGACTCTCCATCTCGTTTTGTCAGTGTGGGAAGGATATTTTTCGGAGATCACCTGCCCGCTCCAAAACAGATAGATATTTCAAAACAAGACAACTGAGATAAAATGGCAAAAAAAAGAAAAGCGGTCAAAAAAAAGAAGACTCAGAAAAAAGGAGAGTACGGTCCGGCGGGTTTTTTCAAGCTATTTGTAGTTATTATACTCATTCTTATAGCCGGTATTTTTATATATGAGAGATTTTTTTATAATGCTGCAGATAAAAGCGGGCACAGCATACAGGCAAGAAGGAATATCAAACTCTTCGTAGCCAATGGCGAAGGGCTTAAGGGTGTAAGACGAAGCATAAAAAAAGGCTCCGTAAAAGACGAGATAAAGGAGACCTTCAAGATACTCTTATGGGCCGACTCCGGTGTAATCATACCCCGCGGCACAAGGCTTCTGAAGACAAGTATCAGAGGCAGCACTGCCTACCTTAATATAAATAGCGCCATATCTGATAACCATCCGGGCGGCACATCAGCGGAGATGCAGACCATCTACGCTATTGTTAACAGCATAACGCTTAACTTCCCTGCCATTAAAGATGTAAAAATACTCATAAACGGCAAGAGCAGAAAAACCCTCGCAGGCCATATTGATATCAGCGTGCCCCTTGGGCCTTATCGTGGTATAATTACAGACTCTTAGAGGTCTATATATGAAGAAAAAGGGATTTCGAGTTGAAGTAGATACTCTTGGCAGTGTCTATGTGCCTGAAAAAGCCTACTACGGGGCGCAGACAGCAAGGGCGAAAAAAAACTTCGCCATAAGCGGCATCACACCTGAGCCGGTATTTATCAGGGCTACGGTTATGGTGAAAAGGGCCGCCGCAGGTGCCAACGCATCTCTTGGCGTACTTACCAGAAAAAAGGCCGCTGCCATTAAAAAAGCAGCTGATGAGATTATCGCAGGCAAACTTCAAGACCAGTTTATAGTAGACGTCTATCAGGCAGGGGCAGGCACATCTCATAACATGAACGCAAATGAGGTCCTCGCCAACAGGGCTATTGAGATTTTAAAAGGCCGTCGCGGCGAGTACAGTATCGTGCACCCCAATGATGATGTAAACATGGGGCAATCCACAAACGATACCTTTCCTACTTTCATGCGCATCGCCGCGCTGCTCTCTTTGCCGGCGCTGAGTAATGCTGTTACTGAGTTAATAACCTCTCTTGAGGTTAAGGCAGCGGAGTTTGAGGGCATTATAAAATCAGGGCGCACGCATCTGCAGGACGCTGTTCCCGTTACCCTTGGCAGTGAGTTTTCCGCCTATGCCTCCATTGTAAGGTCCTCTTTACAGAGGATTAATGGAGCGGCAGAGGGGCTGAAAAGAATCGGCCTTGGCGGCACAGCCGTTGGCACGGGGCTAAACTCCGCTTCTTCATACAGGACAAAGGTCTTAAGAGAATTATCCACAATATCGGGGATTAAAGGGCTTAGAAAAACAAGGGGCGGAGAGTGTTTTGAGGCCCTCTCAAGCATGGGGGATTTTTCCAACTTTCACTCAAGCCTGAAAGACCTTGCCATTGGGCTTACAAAGATAGCCAATGATCTGCGCCTCCTGAGCTCAGGGCCCCGTACGGGAATAGGCGAGATAAAGCTGCCCGCTGTTCAGCCGGGCTCCTCCATAATGCCCGGAAAGGTAAACCCTGTTATGGCCGAGATGCTCAATATGGTCTGTTTTCAGGTAACAGGCAATGATAGTGCCGTTACAGCGGCGGCGCAGGCAGGTCAGTTCGAGCTTAATGTCATGGGGCCGGTGATTAACCATAACATACTGCAATCCATGAAAATCCTCACCTCTGCTATTACGAGTTTTACAGAGAGATGCCTGATAGGCATAGAAGCTGTGCCTGAAAAATGCCTTTCCAACTTTAACGCCTCAGTGGGACTTGCCACCATACTTAACCCGCTTATTGGTTACGAGGCCGCAGCCCTTGTTGCCAAGTCATCTGAGAAGACCGGTAAATCCATTAAAGAGGTGGTAATTGAAAAAGGGCTTATGGATGAGAAGACGTGGAATAAGATGCTAACCCCAAAGAGAGTTACAGGGCCGCTAAAAAGAGAGAAAAAAAGTAAGTAGAAGGCGCAGCGCAAAACCTACCATACCACCTAATCCAATATATTAAGATAATAGTATAACCTCTTGTCTCAGAAGCCTTTATGCCACCATACACAGCAACCTTATTTACTTTTTCTCAAGTGGGTATCCTGCCTTTACCCACTCTGAGAATCCGCCTCGTAGTGCTACCGCGTTTTTAAATCCATTCTCACTTAATATGAGCGCCACACGTGCGCTGGAGTGTTCGTCTGTTCACGTGCAATACGCTACCGTCAGTACCTCGGGGTCAAGTTCATCAAGCCTCTGAAGCAGTTTATTTACATGCATGCGAATAGAGCCGGGTATTACCACATCGCTTTTCATGTAATCAAACTTGCTCCTTATATCAAGGATGGTCACGTCTTCTTGGCTATCCATCTTACGTTTCAGTTCCTCTACCGAGATTCTCTTTGCCTCCATAATCACCCTCCTTTTAATTCAATACCCTGATAAAGCACATTTTTTTTCACCACTCCCCCGTACATTGAGCCTGCTTACAGAAAAAAGTTTAACATATAACCGCGGAAACCTTTATTCATAAGTGTGAAGTAAGCAAGTGATTTATTAAACAAGACTAATCTCCTTGAAATATAAAAGCATAAGGTTTATCCTAAATCATTAAAAAACTAACAAATGAGGAGAGCACACCCATATGTCTAACTTAAGAGAAAAATTTATTATCAAAGCACTCTTTAGCCTAATACTTGTTCTGCTTCTAATGCCTGCGCTTAACTCCTTTGCCGGTGTGAAGACCGTTAGAGAGGTACTTCCAAACGGCATGGTAGTCCTTGTTCAGGAGGCGCACAGCGCCCCTGTAGCGGCGCTGCAGATATGGGTACGAACGGGCAGCGCAGATGAAGACCCTGATAGAGGCGGCATCTCACACGTCTTTGAGCACATGCTCTTTAAGGGAACCAAGAGACGCGCCGTAGGTGAGATGGCCAGCCTTGTAGAGTCTCTTGGAGGCAATATCAACGCCTATACATCCTTTGATAATACTGTCTATCACCTTGTTGTGCCAAGCGAGCACTTCTCCACGGGCCTTGATCTCCTTGGCGACGCCGTGCAGAACTCCGCCTTTGACCCCGTTGAGCTTGATAAAGAGCTAAAGGTTGTCATTGAAGAGATACGCATGAACAAAGACAGCCCCATGAGGACCCTTTACAAGAATATCTTCGCAGAGGCATATAAGGTCCACCCTTACGGCAGACCTGTAATAGGCAAGAGCGAGGTGGTTGAAAAATTCACAAGAGATTATATCCTTGATGTATTCAAGACTTACTACACGCCTGAGAACATGACCCTTGTGGTGGCAGGCGATGTCTCCGCTGAGGAGGTCATGAGGGAAGCCGCAAAGGTATTCAAGGATTTCAAGAGAGGCACATTACAGCGGCGCAGCAGACCTGCCGAGCCGCTTCAGCGCGGACTGCGTCTCGCTATTGCCACTCAGGATATAAACGAGACCTACCTTGGCATGGCATTCCACATACCTCAGATGAAAAACAAGGATACTTATGCCATTGACGCTCTTTCCAACATACTCTCCGGCGGCGTAAGCTCAAGGCTGTACAAGGCTCTTAAGATAAAGACTCATCTCGTTCACTCAATCTCCGCCTACTCCATGTCCCTTAAAGAGCCGGGGCTCTTTTTCATAACCGCGGGTCTGGACGCTGCAAATGTAAAAAAAGCGACCAAAAAGATAATACTGGAGATTGAGAGGCTTGGAGTTACAGGCCCTGATACAGAGGAGCTGCAGCGCGCCAAGGTAGGTATAAGCGCGGATTTCGTCTACGGGCGTCAGACCATGCAGGGCCGCGCTCAAGACCTTGGCTACAACGAGACCATAGCCGGAGACTACACCTACAGCGAGAAGTACCTGTCAGCCATAAAGGCCCTCACCGCCGAAGATATAAAAGAAGTAGTTAAAAAATACTTTACAGAAGACAATATCTCCATAGCGCTTGTAGCTCCCGATAAAAAACAAGACAAACTCACAAAATCAGCTCTAACAGAGTCTGTGGAAGAGGCGTTCAAAGAGAGCAAAAAACTGACTAAAGAGGTTAAAAAAGCACCGCAAATTAAAAAAGTCGTACTCAAAAACGGCATAACCCTTATTGTAAAGAATATTCCATCCAACCCTTCTGTTGCCTTTTATGCCACTTTCCCGGGCGGGCTCATGGCCGAGGAGAGTTCAAATAACGGCATAGGAAGTTTCACGGCCTCCATGCTCACACGAGGCACAGAGGCTCACTCAAGAGAGGAGCTGGCAAAAGAGATAGAAGACCTTGCCGGCTCTATGGGAGGGTTTTCAGCGAGAAACTCATCAGGGGCTACGGCAAGTTTTCTATCATCAGACTTTGACAAAGGGCTAAGCCTCTTTGCCGAGGTCATTGAGACCCCTGCTTTTCCTGAAAAAGAGATAAAACGCCTCCGTAAAGACGTGCTTGCAGCCATAAAAAAGCAGGAGGATAATATCCCCTCTTACACCTTCAAGCTATTTCTAAAGTCTCTTTACAGGGGCCACCACTACGGCATGCCCACAATAGGACGTGCGGATACGGTTAATAAATTTACAAGAGCCGACCTTATGAACCATTACAAGAAGCTCTTTGTGCCCGCCAGGATGATACTTGTAATCGCCGGTGACGTAGATGTGGAGTACGCCATTTCAAGGGCACAAAAGGTCTTTGGCAAATTCAAGCGCACATCAGCGGGCATCAAGGCCCCTGCAAAACCGCAATGGCCCACAAAGATAGTACGCACCGGAGCAGTACGTGCAAAGGCGCAGACCAATGTGGGGCTTGGTTTTATGGCCACCACCATTGGCAGCAAAGACAGTTATCCACTAAGCGTACTCTCAGAGATACTCTCAGGCCAGGGCGGCAGGCTCTTTATTAACCTCAGGGACAAAAAGGCACTGGCCTACTCTGTAAGCGCATTTTTACGCGAGGGTGTGGACCCGGGATTTTTCGCCCTTTATATAGCTTCTGCGCCGGAGAAAAAAGACGAGGCCCTTGCAGGACTGCTAAGAGAGCTTAGACTCATACAGAACGAGCTTGTTACAAAAAAAGAGATTATAAGGGCCAGAAACTACATTACGGGAAGCTATGAGATAGGGCTTCAGACCCCCTCAAGCCAGGCCACAGATATGGCCAATAACGAGCTCTTTGGCCTTGGGTATGATTTCAGCAAAAAATACACAAAGCTGATTCAGGCCGTCTCAAGAGAGGACGTGCTCAGGGTAGCGAAAAAATACCTTAACCTTAATGCCTATACCATCTCTGTCGTAGGCCCAAAAGAAAAGGCAGAGACCGCAAAAAAATAAGATACTCAGCCGAGTGAACAATTAACTTGGGGCGGGAGCGATTAATAGCTCCCGCCCTTTTTTAATTTATATCCTCTATGCCCACTCCTGCTCTCTCTTGACACTTATGCTCTTTTGTGTTACATTAATTCAAGTTAACGTTAACGTTTAAGCGTATTAACTTCTTCCTTTACAAAACACCCTTGTACTTAAACAATACATATTTGCCCTTCACAAAAAAATACCTTTCATGAACCTATCCTAAAGGATAAAATCGCCATGCGACTATTTTTCTTTGTACTCCTGCAGCTTTTTATCTCAATGTCCCTTATCTCCGGTGCCGCAGAGACCGCAGTACCCATAAACCAAAAAAACATTATAGAGAGTAAGATCACAGAGGCCCGAAAGACCGCCGCGGCAGAGGCATACGGAAAACTGCCCCTGTATTTTATAGAGAACAAGGGACAGGTAGATAAGGCAGTTAAGTTTTATGAGAGAGGCGCGGGACACACTACTTTTTTTACAGAAAACGGAGTAGTCCTCGCCCTTACAAAAACTCTTGATACAACCAAGAAAAAGGAGAACTCTAATAAGAAAACCCTTAACGATACTCAGAGTAAAAAATCTGCCACCGAGGTCCTGAGACTCTCCTTTCTTGGGACCAATAAAAATTCCTCTATAATAGCCTCTGATCCACAGCAGGGCCGTGTAAATTATTTTACCGGCAGTGACAGGTCCAAGTGGCGGTCCAATATATCCACCTACAGAACACTTACGTATAAAAACATCTACGATAATATTGATATAAAATTCTACGGCAGCAACAGAGACATTGAGCACGACATTATCGTTCACCCCGGCGGTGATCTTTTAAAGGCCAGATTCGTCTACAAGGGCGCAGAGGGGTTAGAGATAAACAAAGATGGCGACCTTGAGATAAGCCTTGCAAAGGGCGTTCTTATTGAGAAAAGACCTTTCATATATCAGGAGGTTAACGGACAAAGGAAGAGCATCGATGGCAGTTACAGGATATTAAAGAGTAAAGACGGCGCTTTTGAATACGGCTATGAGGTGGCCTCATATGACCATACAAAAGCACTCGTTATAGACCCTGTGCTTACCTACTCCACTTATCTTGGGGGCAGCGATTGGGATGTTGGTAATGACATAGCAGTTGACGCCTCAGGGGCGGCCTATGTTACCGGTGACTCCTATTCCATGGATTTCCCCCTTTACAGCCTCATAGAGGACGGTTCCTCAGGTGCATTACCTGCAAACAAAAACGCCTTTATCACAAAGTTCAGCCCCTCCGGCAAGGGTATTGTATATTCAACCTACATCGGTGGCAATAATAGCGATTCGGCCAATAGCATAGCTGTTGACTCATCAGGTGCTGTCTATATTACAGGACAGACCATATCAGTAGATTTCCCCTTGATGAACCCTATACAGGGTGCCTACATAAGGAATTCTGACGCCTTTATAACGAAGATAAACCCCGCGGGCTCGGCCCTTGTATACTCAACGTATCTCAGTGGTTTCTACTCTGATAATGGTACAGGCATAGCGGTTGACAGTTCAGGAGCTGCCTATGTTACAGGGACCACCTCTTCCACGGATTTTCCTGTCGTAAACCCATTTCAGGGGACTCTGGGGGGAGTTAAGGGTTTTCCAGACGCGTTTGTAACTAAAATCAATCCCCAGGGCTCTGCCTATGTTTACTCAACCTACCTTGGCGGCGGCGAGACTGACTATGGCTACGGCATAACCGTAGATGCTCTTGGGGCTGCCTATGTAACGGGGCAGACCCTCTCAACAGACTTTCCACTCATGAACCCGGCACAGGGAACCTTTGGCGGAGGACTGCAAGTAGACGCCTTTATTACCAAGATAGACCCAACAGGCTCTGCTCTTACCTACTCAACCTACCTTGGCGGCAACATGGATGACTCGGGCTTTGCCATTGCCATAGATGACCTCAAGGCTGCCTATGTAACGGGGAGAACCAACTCAGGCGACTTTCCCCTTATCAACCCCATTCAGAGCTCCTTCAACTACTCTTTTACAGCCTTTGTAACTAAGTTGTCACCAGACGGCTCGGCCTTTATATACTCGACTTACCTTGGCGGCAACAGTGATGATAAAGGTGTCGGCATAACCGTTAACAGTAACAGAGAGCCCTACATAACAGGTCATACCCGTTCCTCAAATTTTCCCCTTGTGCACCCAATACAAGATACCAACATGAGTGCTCATTGGGACGCCTTTGTAACAAAAATAAACTCCGCCGGCTCGGCTTACCTTTTCTCTACCTACCTGGGCTCTAACGGCAGCAGCTCTCAAGATTCTAATGTTGCTAACGGTATCGCCCTTGACAACGCAGGCGCCATTTATATAACAGGTTCTACCTCCGCGAAAAACTTTCCTCTTGTAAACCCCTTACAAGGTATTTATGGTGGAGGTATTAGCGATGCCTATATCTCCAAGATCAGCGATGCGGCTGCACCTGTTGTAACCCTTGCCATAACTCCTGAAGTAACATACGTGGCAGAGGGCTCAACCCTTCACTATAACGTTACGGCTACAAACACCACCAACAGGCGGCAGTGTTTTGACTACTGGGAGAACATGAGTCTTCAAGATAATTCCACATACCCCGCTACAGGAGAACTATTCGGCCCTGTTAATCGATGCCTAAACGCAGGGGCATCACAGACTACACCCCTTGCACACACCTTACCAATGGGCGCCCCTTTAGGGGGATATGCACTGAACGCCTTTGCGGGGGCCTACGGCACATCTGCCAACCATATTCTTGTAAGCGAGGCCCACTTCTCCTTTTGGGTGACGGCTCCCGCGCCAGCCGCATCGGCTGTATATAACTCGTGGTCGCTTATTGAAAATGGATTTAAATAAGGCAGGATTTAATTGAGCTAAAGATAAGGGGCCGCCGAACTCTCGGCAGCCCCTTCTTGTTTTTCAGGCGGCTTTTGTTAATTAAAAAAATTACTCTTCTTTATTCCCATCCCCTTTTAAATCTTTATATATCAGTACAAGACAGAATATACCCGAGAGCACAAGCAGTCCGAGGCCAATCATAAAACCAAGGGGCAGATAATAAAAGACAACGCTGCTGCTGCCGGCCTTAACCTCAACTCCCCGTACAAGGCCGTTCACTCGAAGTATACTGCCCTTCTCGCCATTTACCTTTACGCGCCACCCCGGATAGAATACGTCTCCAAGCACAAGTACGGCGTCTCTCCTGGAGTTCACTTCCACGGTAACCTTACCCTCGCTGTACTCGGTAATACGGGCGTTATTTTCAAGGGGCGGTAGAGGTGCAGAGGGTTGGGTAACAACCTCTTCTGTAATAGGAGCTGTGGTTGCACTCTCTACCTCAGCTTCTGAAGGTTGAGATAATAGAAGCTCCCCGGTTGTACTTAGCGGTGCGCTTAACTCGATATTTTTAATGACACCACCCTTAGGATTAGAACTCTCTACCGCAGGTATCATTAACCTCGCAGTAGTATCAAGAGGTGCGCTTAACTCAAGAGCAG
>JAJRZX010000130.1 GCA_024275045.1 Deltaproteobacteria bacterium | reverse complement strand
CGGTCTTGCCCTTGCCTTTGCCCTTGTCCTCTGCATCAACTTTCTTTAATATAAGGACCTCGTCAGTATACCTGTAAGGCACACTAAAGGCCACGCCATCACCTGGAGCTGCGATAAGCCCTGCGATTATAATATCCGCTTTACCGCGACGAAGCATATCCAGCATAGCGCTGTTATCATCCATGACAACAAGTTTAAGCTTAAGACCAAGGTCCGCGGCAAGCGATTGGGCGAGTTTTCTGTCTATTAATACCTGTGTAAGCCCAAGAGAGGCAAAGGATATGGCGCGGGGCCGTACAATGGCCTTAAGTACACCGGAGGATTCTATCCTGTCAAGGTCACGTACACCGTGCTCATCCGTGGTAGACGTGCAGCCTGTGATTATAAAGATAATAGCAGCAAGACCGGCGCCGAGTTTGCCTCTGGCGGATATGAACTTCAAGAAGAAATACATACATATATTATACCCTGTTACATAAAAGAAGTGCCAGTAGTAAGTTACAGAAAGAAAATGCGGAAAAACAAGAGAGTTTAGAGAAAAAAGAAGGGGAATGGAGGGTAAATCATATAATTAATGTCAGAAGTGAGCTTTTTGATATAAGTGACTGTAATACCGGTGCTTATATATAACAAGAAGCAAGAAGATGGATACTCTGTCGTCCTCTGCAGTGCAGTAAAAGAAGAGGGCCTAAAGGCCGTTTACAACTCTGGCAAAGAGGTTAGGCAGGCTCCCCGCAAGTTTTGCAGCATCAGACAAGACAACGTAATGCCCCCTGCCAAAGAGCTTTGGCAGGTACTCACCCGCCGAGTTATCCACGGTAAGACAAAAAGGAGTTATGCCCATTCTTTTAGTCTCTCTTATGGCCATGGCCGTATCCTCAAGGCCGTACCTGCCCTCGTAAATATCCATGTCATTGGGTTTGCCGTCAGAGACTATAAAGAGCAGTTTGATACGTGATTTTTCCTTATCAAGCAGACTTGCCGCATGCCTTATGGCAGGGCCCATCCTTGTATACCCCATTGGCAGGAGAGCGCCTATCCTGTCCCTTACTTTACTGTCATAAGGTTCGTCAAAGCTCTTAACATGATAGTACCTGCACCCTGTCCTGTTTCTCCCGGAAAAACCATAAACAGCGTACCTGTCACGGAGCCCCTTCATTGACTCAGAGAGAAGGAGCAGGGCCTCTTTCTCATGGTCTATAACACGCTTCTTGCCAACCCATGTCTCCGTAGACATGCTCAGATCCACGAGAAAGAGGGCGCTCATATCTCTCTCTGCCCGTACATCCCTGATATATAAACGGTCCTCAAAACCACGCCCTGCCCTGCGCTCGCAGATGGAGGCTACCACGGCGTCAATATCTATATCCCCGCCGTCAATCTGCCTCTTTAAGGGACGAAGCTCGGGGTTTAGTATCTCGAACTGACGGCGCAGATCCTTAATAAGCTTGCTGCGTTCTTTAAGTACATTATCAGAAAACCCCCTGTCAGAGTCCTCTGCCGTGGTCTCGGTAAGGGTGGCGTAATTCTCACGGTAAGACTTTTTCCTGTAATCCCACTCATTATACTGGAAGACCTCCCTGGACTTTGCCACGGTCTTCTTGTTATCATCATCATAGAGCGCTTCTTTTTCAAGCTCAGCATCGAAAAAAGCGTTGGTGGAGCGTGTTATGGAGGCCGTTGTAATCTCATCCATGCCCTCGGCCTTTTTATTCATATCATCTTCAGGGTCATCATCAAAGGGACGGGAGACATTAACAAACTCCGCCCATGTAATAAACTTATCGTATATGTTAAGTGCAAGCCCCTCTTCCATGGCCTTCTCGTCCACTTCTTCATGCTTCTGCGTAAAACGCTTTTTGTCTTTCTTTTTCCTCGTGGACTCATTTACGTCATCACCACGCGCATCTACTCCGCTGCCGGGGCGGCCCGCCTTAGAGAGGGCCTCGCCCTTAATCCTGCGTGGAATTATCCTGCCGTAAGGCACAAAGGGCATGATGGCCCTGTAGCGACCGGATAAAGGCGCGTTCTGCTGCCAGTTGTTCTTAATATCAATGGCAAGCGCAAGGCTCTGTTCAGCTGTGGATGAGAGGGTAAAAGAGGTCTTATCAGAGACAGAGTCCAGGAGAAACTCCTCAATACGGAGCTCGCGCGGGCGAAGAAGGCTCTTTTTAGGTCTTGACGCAAAGAGCTCGGCACATAACTCTGAGTAGTGTTTAAAGGCGCCGGGATATTCGCCCTCTATAAGCCCTGCGAGCCTCTTATTCTCCAGTATTGTATAGAGGTCAAGGAGCTCCATATCGGACTCAAGGAGACCTCTATTATCACAGGCCGTTCTCAGTGAACCGCAGGTAATCTGAAATGAGAGAAAGAAGATACTCAGCTTAAGAAGCTCATCCTCCAGAGAGAGCTCTCTCATATGTATTGAGGTAATGGGTAGAAAGATGGTCTCGCCGTCGCTCCACGCAAAGGCGTGCTCACCGAGCTGAGAAGGGTGTCCGCTCTTGTATAATAGGTGGGCGTATGGACGGGGCTGAGGGTCGCCGTGTATGGCGGCCACACTCATGCTTGTGCCGGTGATTACAGAGGCTAATAAAGAAAACCTGCGTACCTGGTCTTTTGTCGCAAGAGAGGCCCTCCGGCGTGACCAGGCCTTGAGTTTTCTATTATGACGGAGCCGAAGGGCCCGGTCTATGCCTTTTCCTAATAGATATTCCATGGTAGATACGGAGGAAGAGCTTAAAGCATGGATGTTGCGATATCAAGCATGGCGCTGATGGTATCTTCGTCATCGGTAACAGGGCGTATTATCGCCGTAAGCACAGCCGTCTCCGGGGTGAGGCCGTTCTTTACAAGAGAGGCCGCATGTACAAAGAGCCTCGTGCATGGCGGCGAGTCAAGGCCCTCCTCGGTAAGCAGACGCATCTTTCTTCCGGCGCGCACAATGGCAGAGGAGGTCTTCTCATCAAGACCGCTCTCTTTTATTACTATCTTGACCTCAAGTTCCTCAGAGGGGTAATCAAACTCAAGGGCAACAAACCTCTGACGGGTGCTTGGTTTAAGGTCTTTAAGGATATGCTGATACCCCGGGTTGTAGGATACCACAAGCATGAAGTCCTCGGGAGCGGTAAGCTCCTCGCCTGTCTTGTCAACGGTAAGTATACGCCTGTCATCAGTAAGGGGGTGGATAATAACGGTAGTGTCTTTACGGGCCTCAACCACCTCGTCAAGGTAGCAGATTCCGCCCTTTCTAACAGAAGATGTAAGGGGGCCGTCAACCCATACGGTCTCGGCCCCCTTAATAAGATATCGTCCCAGTAAATCGCTTGCCGTAAGGTCATCATGGCAGGCTACGGTATCCACGGAAAGACCGAGTTTAGCTGCCATGTGCCTTACAAATCTCGTCTTTCCGCAGCCCGTGGGGCCCTTTAGCAGTACAGCCATACGGGCCTTGTAGGCCGCGGTAAAGACCTCCACCTCATCGCCTACAGGCAGATAAAAGGGGAGGTCCGCCACATGGCCGTGCTTCTCTTCTTCATGAAGAGATTTTCCCATTATACGCCCCTACCTCGCCCTGCCGGCCTTGGTAAAGAAGTCGTAGTAAAAGGCCAGAAGACCGATTAAAAAGATCCCGCCAAAGGCAAGCCTCAGCCCGTAAAAGACCTTCATATACGTCTGAGTCTCCATGTAAGGCATACCCATAACTCTCTGCAGGGTTACCTGTACAATGCCCGCGCCTGTAAGGATAAGGGCAATGCTGAACATGGATATAACCATTGTCCAGAAAGAGAATATCTCTATCTTCTGGCTCCTGATGGACTCAGTCTTATTGCTGAGATTGGGCACTGCATAGGATATCATGGCAAGTATTATGAGGACATAGGCCCCGAAAAATGCCAGATGTCCGTGACTCGCGGTCATCTGCGTGCCGTGTGTGTAGTAGTTTACCTGGGGAAGTGTGTGCATGAAACCCCAGACACCGGCTCCAAGAAAGGAGACCACCGCAGCGCCGCCGGTCCAGAGGACCGCCGCTCGGTTTGGGTGCTCTCGAGTCTTCTTGCTAATCATCTTAAAGGAGAAGGCTACCATGGCAACAAAGGGCAGAACCTCGGTAGCGGAGAAATAAGCTCCCCATGTCTGCCAGAAGGCCGGCGTGCCTATCCAGTAGTAGTGATGTCCCGTGCCGATAACGCCTGTGATAAAGGTAAGGCCGATGATGAGATAGAGCCACTTCTCGGCTACCTCTCTGTCAATACCAGTAAGTTTAATGAGGAGAAAGGATAGTATGGCTGCCATGATGAGCTCCCATACACCCTCAACCCAGAGATGAACCACCCACCACCAGTAGTACTTATCAACAACCATGTTGGCAGGTTTATAAAATGCAAAGAGGTAGAATACGGCAAGTCCCACGAAACCACCGAAAAAGACTACGGAGATAGTGGTCCGCCTTCTGCCCTTAATCATGGTCATGAGGATATTGTAGATAAAGAGAAGCACGACTATTACGATGGCAACCTTTATGAAAAAGGGCTGCTCAAGGAACTCCCTGCCGTCATGAATGCGGAAGAGATAACCTCCAACTGCCGTAACTCCGCCTATTACAAAGAGTACAAGGGTCACAAGGGCAAGTTTGACGCTGTATATCTCACCCTCCACCTCTTCAGGTATAAGGTAAAAGGCACAGCCCATAAAACCCATGATAATCCAGACCACAAGAAGGTTGATGTGTATCATCCTCGCGATATTAAATGGAATTAGCGGAAAGAGCAGGTCCGGCCATATGTACTGCGCGCCTATGACCAGGCCAAAGAGGACCTGAAGTCCAAAAAGAAGTATGGCAACGATAAAGTAGGGATATGCCACTCGTTGCGATTCGTACTGATATCTCATATTGTAACGCTCCTTATAATGATTGACTTGTCCTTAGCCTTCTTTGTTGGGGGGCCAGTTATTGGTATCGATATTACCCATCCACTGGAAAAAGGCTATAAGTCCGTTAATGTCCTCTGCCGAGAGGTCGAATTTGGGCATCCTTCTTACAGCTCCCCAACCCTGTTTGGCGTCGGTCTCAAGAACTGTACGAACAAAATCCACGCCTCGCCTGTCTATAACATTAGCGAGCTCCGGGGCATAATAAGCGCCCTCTCCAAGGAGCGTATGGCAGTCAATACAGGCATGTTTTTCCCATACCCTTTTTCCATGTACTACCGCAGCCGTGAGATTCTCCGGGTGTGTCCTTTCCGGAAAACTCTTGTGCGAGAGTATGGTAAGGACAGCAAAGACAACGGAGACCACGACTGTTGAGCCGATAAACATATTACGCACGGATGTCTTGGTCATAAAAACACTCCTCCTAAAGAAATAAAATATACTCCAATGATTCTGTAACCTCAGATTATCCCAGATGGCCCCGGGGACATATGACAAATATCAGTTATTGCATAAAACATCGCAATGAGTCTTGTTTGACCCATAGTATGACTGATTAGATGAAATTGAAAGAAAAAATAAGAGGAGAATAAAAAAAGAGAATATCAGGGGAAAGACTCTGAGGCAACCCGTCGTTTTATAAGGCAAACCTTAACGGCCACGAGGTGCGGACGGCACGGGAGAAGAAAAAGAAAACCCGTAAAATCAATGCAGTAAAAAAGACCCCACACGCAAAACTCTACCGCACACTGACCTTCACACCATCCTCAACACTGTCGTCAGGGTGAGTAATCACCGCCTCCCCCTCTCTCAGTCCCGATAAAACCTCGGTATTAAGTCCGCTTCTGTG
>JAJRZX010000129.1 GCA_024275045.1 Deltaproteobacteria bacterium | reverse complement strand
TGAGGGAGCCTCAACCCGGAATTCTTGGTATTTTTCAAATGGCCGTAAGGTCATTGGAATATTGATTTTAGTTAAAGGCCCTAATCACACCAGGCCCCTGATTAGCCCGGTGCACTAACCTGCGGCCGCGCGTTTTTTCTTGGCCTCATTGGCTTCTTTTGCTGCCTCTGAGGGCTCGTATGTGCAGAAGGGCTCTTCTTCGAGGTAATCCTCTGTAAAGGCAAAGGCCCGCGCGCGGCATCCGCCGCATACGCTCTTGTACTCGCAGTAACCGCACCTGCCCTTGTAATCGTCCCAGTCGCGCATCTGCTGAAAGACCTTTGAGGTGTCCCAGATAGTGCTGAAGGATTCCTTGCGCACGTCTCCGCATTCTTCTTCAAGAAAGCCGCATATCTGCACCTTGCCCGTATGGGAGATAAAGGCAAAGGTCTGTCCGCCCATGCAGCCCTTGCTCATGGCGTCAAGACCGTGGGTCTCGCGTGATACCTTGATGCCCTTTTCTTTTTCTTTCTGCCTGAATATTCTGTAGTAATGAGGCGCGCAGGTGGGCTTGAACTGAATCGGCACCTTGTCCCTCATCTCATAAAACCAGGTAAGGGTTTTCTCGTAGTCCTCGGGAGAGATCTCCTGGTCTTTCAGGGCCTCGCCCCTGCCTGTTGGCACAAGAAGAAAGGGGTGGTGCGCCTTTGCGCCAAGGCTTATGACAAGATTTAGTATATCTGGCAGTTCTTTGAGGTTGTGCTGAGTAATGGTGGTATTAACCTGAAAATCAAGGCCCACTTTCTTGGAGTTCTCAATGGCCTTCATTACGCTCTCAAAGGCGCCCTCAACGCGGCGGAAGTTATCGTGACTCTCTGCCGTGGCCCCGTCAATGGAGTAGCTTACACGCTGAATGCCTGAGTCCAGAATCTTCTGCGCCGTCTCCTCGGTGACATAGGTGCCGCAGGGGGCCATGACCATGCGAAGGCCAAGGTCTGTGCCGTATCTGGCCAGCTCGAAGATGTCGTCACGGAGCATGGGTTCGCCGCCCGTCATTATAATAATGGGGTTTGAGAATGAGGCGATGTTATCAAGAAGGGCCTTGCACTCGGCGGTGTTAAGCTCGTTCTTGTATTTGCCGAAACGCGCCGCAGCGCGGCAATGAACGCAGTTAAGGTTGCAGGTACGTGTCATCTCCCAGGCTATGAGCCTTGGAAGCCACCGTCTGCCCCCGGATTTATCCGTGGCGCCGTCATGTCCGTCGCGGTTGTTGCCGTGACCTCCGGGATGCCCTCCGCCCGGATGGCCCCCTCCGCCGTGTCCGCCGTGACCGCCTCCGGGATGACCGCCTGATTTTGCTCCATGCATATTCACTCTCCTTATCTACTAATGTACATGGCTCTCTTACAGCCTTTTAGCCTCGCTATCTCCAACACATCTTTTTATTATACCATAAGCCATAGTGCTTGGCTACTCCACGGGTACTTATCCCAAGAGCTTTGCCGCCTCTTTGGCAAAGTACGTAAGTATCATCTCCGCGCCTGCGCGTTTAATGGATGTAAGGCTCTCCATCATGGCTGCCTCGCCGTCAAGCCAGCCCCTCTCTGCCGCGGCCTTTATCATGGAGTACTCGCCGCTTACGTTATATGCGGCCATTGGGTAGCCATAGCTGTCCTTTACCTTTCTGATGATATCAAGGTACGGGAGAGCTGGTTTTACCATGATGATATCCGCGCCCTCGTCTATATCAAGGCCGGCTTCCCGTATGGCCTCCTCTGCGTTTGCCGGGTCCATCTGATAGGATTTCCTGTCGCCGAACTGAGGCGGCGACTCGGCGGCGTCACGGAAGGGGCCGTAAAAAGCGCTTGAGTACTTTACTGCGTAGCTCATTACTGGGATTTTACCAAAGCCGTTCTCGTCAAGGGTACTTCTAATGGCCCCTACTCTGCCGTCCATCATATCCGATGGAGCGACGATATCGGCACCGGCCTCTGCGTGGCTAAGGGCCTCTGCGCTTAAGAGGGCCAGGGTGGAGTCGTTGTCCACGTCTCCGTCTTTTATAATACCGCAGTGCCCGTGTGATGTGTACTCGCACATGCAGACATCGGTTATTACAAGGAGCTCCGGGGCCGCGTCCTTAATAACCTTTATGGCCTCCTGCACGGGCCCTGCCGGGTCACATGCCGAAGTCCCTGTCTCGTCCTTTGTCTCGGGTATGCCGAATAAAATAACAGCAGGTATGCCCAGAGATTGAATCTCCGCTGCCTCGGCCTTTAGTTTGTCAACAGAGTACTGAAATTGGCCGGGCATGGAGCTGATGGGGTTTTTAATGTCATGGCCGTAACTTACAAAGAGCGGGAGAATAAAGTCCAGCGGAGAGAGGTGCGTCTCTCTAATCATGTTTCGCATGGTCTTGGAGCTTCTGAGTCTTCTTGGTCTGTATCTTGGAAAGTCCATTGTTTTTGCCTCACTTTATTTTGTTAAGATGGCAGGCGCAAGATGCATATTCACCTATTGGTTTTCTTTGTCATACTTTCTTTTTTCCAAAAGAAAGTATTTTAATTGTCAGGAGGTTAATCCCTTGTCTTTTTAAGATACTCCGCCAGGGCCTCTGTGAGTGTTGGTATGGTATATCTCTTGGGCATTATATCCACTCTCAGTCCCAGGTTTTTTGCCGTGTCGCCGGTAATAGGTCCTATGCAGGCGATGCGCGTCAGGGACTTTATTTTTTCCGCCTCGTTCTTCTTAAAAAATTTCATAAAGTTGGTAACCGTAGATGATGATGTAAATGTAATAATATCTATTTCGCCGGCAAAGAGTTTTTCTCTCATCCAGGCGGCTTTTTGCCGCGGTCTTACTGTACGGTAAGCTGGCAGCACGTCTATGGTTCCGCCAAGTGCCCTAATGGTATTGGGTAGTATCTCACGTGCCTTAAGCGCGCGGGGGAGTACGAATTTTTTACCCTTTATGCCCGAGGTCCCCAGGGCCTTTAGTATGGCCTCTGCCCTGAATACCTTTGGCGTGAGATCTACTCTGATGTTGAGCTCTCTTATGGCCTCAGCTGTTCGCGGGCCAATGGCGCAAATTTTTACCCCTTTAAGCTCGCGTAGATCAAGGCCCAGTTTTGTAAGTCTCTTAAAGAAGTATTTTACTCCGTTAACGCTTGTAAAGATGGCCCAGTCATAGGCGGACAGGTTTTTTAAACCCCTGTCAAGGGTACGCCATGTTGGCGGGGGGGATGTTTTTATGGTAGGAAAGGAGAGCGGGATGGCGCCGTGTTTTTCAAGCAGCGCCGTGAATTCCCCTGCCTGCTCTTCTGTCCTTGTGACAAGCACGGTACGGCCAAAGAGTGGTTTTGTCTCAAACCAGTTAAAGTCCTCTCTTAAGTTTACCACATCACCGACAACGGTAATAACGGGTGGTTTTGTCCCCTCTTTTTTTGATATCTCTACAATGCTTGCAAGGGTGCCTGTGACGGTCTTCTGCACGGCCAGAGTGCCCCAGCGTATAAGGGCAACAGGTGTGGCTGCGTCCCAGCCGTTCTTAAGTAGTTTTTTGGTGATAAGGGGAAGGTTCTTCCAGCCCATTAAAAACACGAGAGTGCCTCTGCCTGTTGAGAGGCGGTCCCATGCGATATTTTTTCTCTCTTTAAGGGGGCTTTCCTGACCGGTTATAAATGTTACCGAGCTTGCGAGATCGCGGTGCGTCAGCGGTATGCCGGCGTAGGCAGGTGCGGCTATGGCCGAGGTTACGCCCGGTACTATCTCAAAGGGTATGCCTGCTTTTATAAGGGCCTCGGCCTCTTCCGCGCCTCTGCCGAATATAAAAGGGTCTCCGCCCTTTAGCCTTACAACGACCTTGCCCTTTCGTGCTTTTTTAAGTATGAGGGCTGTTATCTGGGACTGGGAGATGGATTTTACAGAGCCTTTTTTACCCACATAGATAGTCTCTACGCCATGGGCCGCGTATGCGAGGAGGCGTGAGCTTGCGAGAAAATCATAAATAATACACTCTGCCTCGCCAAGGAGGCGCGCGCCCTTTTTTGTTATGAGCTCCGGGTCACCCGGGCCAGCTCCAACGAGATAAACTTTTCCCTTTATCGTATTTTTTTTAGCCATATCTATTATTTATACACTCTTTGGATTAAAAAAATAATTATATCAGGATTACAAAAATATTAAATTTTTTTTTAAGCGCTCTTATGCCTCTCTGCAGAGGTGTGCGTAGTATATTTTTCAGAGCCCTCAGCCTCTATTTAATGTTATTATATAATTATCTTTTTAACTCTTTTGCCGCACCTTGGAGGTAAAGACCGTATGTCTCTTAAATACAAGGCCGTATCAGAGGCCCTTTCCCGTGGCACGCCTGTGCTGACGGTAAACAGGCGTCTGGCCCGTTATCTTCTTATGTCTTTTGAGAGGGCTAAGATAGAGGCCGGTCTCTTTACCTGGGATACGCCTCAGGTAATGCCTTTATTCTCATGGGTAAGGTCAGTGCGGCAGGAGAGCTGGTCTGAGAGGGCGCTGCTTGGCGAGGGGGCTTGCTTTGCCCTCTGGAAAAAAATTATATCACGGGACAGGTCTTTAACGGACATGGGTATAATATCCCGCCGCGGGCTGGCACGCGAGGCATATAAGGCATACATACTTATGCGTGAGTACATGCTGAGACTGCCCTCGGATGAGACCTATTTAACAGAGGAGGCGCAGGCCTTTAAGAGGTGGCTTGGCCTGTACGAGAAAGCCCTCGCCCGCCTCGGGTGCTCGGATTATCCCTCTCTTATGAAAGAGGCGGGAAGGCTTATTGAGAAGGGCGGTATTACTCTGCCCTCAGAGGTGCTGCTTGCGGGTTTTGATGAGA
>JAJRZX010000128.1 GCA_024275045.1 Deltaproteobacteria bacterium | reverse complement strand
TACGAGCTGCCAACGCTTCTCTCTTACGCCATGAAAAAGCACCCTGTAATGCTTAAAGCACGTGTAGAGACAGAGGCAAGGGGGTACTCGCTAAAAGAGGAAAAGGCCGCGCGTATGCCGAACCTAACACTCTCGGGTTTTACGATAAGGAGCTTGATAAGGAGTCCATGGGTCTGGGGCTCTCAATGCCCATACCGCTCTGGTACATGAGAAAGGGTGAGATATCCGTAGCAAGGGCAGAGCTTGCAAGGGCAGAGACTGAGGTAATAAGAACAAATGTAGCCATCACAAAGGCCGTTACCTCTGAGTTCAGCAGCTACCTTATCGCCCTTGACCAGCTGGATGTCTTTGATAAGGGGCTTCTTAACGAGGCAGAGGAGGCGCTGAGAATCGCTGAGATTTCCTACAAACACGGTGAGTCCGGACTTCTTGATTATCTTGACGCGCAGAGGGTCTACAGGTCGGTCTTAATGGAGTACTACCAGTCGTTATTTGAACTCGAAGCTTCCCTTGCCTCACTTGAGAGGGTGGTTGGCGGGTTGCCCTTAAAATAATTTTGGAGGATACATATATGTTCTACAAAAAGGCCCTTCTTGTATTGGTGGCCGCGGTTTTTCTTCTTGGGTGCGGAGCGTCGGAGGATAAGATAAATAAGGTGAAGGCATCGGCAGCAGCGGATAAAGAGGCCCCTAAGAGCGCAGCCAGGGGACTTATTACTATATCCGAGGATGCGGTTAAAAACTCCGGCATAAAAATCGGTAAGGTCGAGAAGAGAGTGCTTCTGGTAAAAGACTCTTTTTCGGGCCTTGTCTCAGTTGATGAGACTCGTATCGCCCATGTGGGGCCGAGGATTGCCGGCAGAGCGGTTGAGGTATACGCCAACCTTGGAGATCATGTGAAAAAAGGCCGTGCCCTTGCCGTTATAGACAGCACGGAGATAGGGGAGGCACAGAGCCAGTACCTTAAGGCGAGAACGAGTTTTGAGATAGCGGAAAAATCCTATGAGAGGGCCAAGATAATACTCAAAGGCAAGGTCATCTCCACAGGCGAGTTTCAGCGCCGCGAGGGGCAGTATCTCTCCGCTAAGACAGAGCTCAAGGCAACGGAAGACAGGCTCCATATTCTGGGCATGAGCGAGGCTGAAATCGCTGCCATAGGAAAGGAGCACACCATTAACTCACGGGTTGCCATCTATGCCCCTCTTACGGGCAAGGTCATAGAGCGCCACCTTACTCTCGGTGAGGTGGTGGAACCCGTAAAGTCCATCTACACCATAGCTGATCTTACGAACCTCTGGGTCATAGCCGAGATACCTGAGAGGGATATACCCAGGATAAGAAAAGGCCAGCGTGTAGCGGTAAGCGTGCTTCCCTATCCAAAAAAAGTCTTTCCCGGGGTAATTACCTATGTTGCCGATCTTATTGACGCTGATACAAGGATGGTGAAGGTAAGGGCGGAGGTGAATAACACGGAGGGGTTTTTAAAACCACGCATGTTCGCAACCGTAGGCATATCTGGCTCTGAGACTGATGGAGTGCTTGTTGTGCCCGAGGGCGCGGTGCAGCGTGAGGGCAGCACGATGATTGTATTCGTTAAAAAAGGCCCCTCTAAATTTGAGAAACGTACCGTGGAGCTGGGTCCCTCCTCAGGGGGGTATCACAGGGTTCTCTCAGGGCTTGTTGAGGGCGAGACCATAGTAACCAGTGGCGCCTTTACCCTGAAGTCAGAGGAAAAAAAGGGCGAGCTTGCAGAAGAGTAGGAGATAAATCTTCTTGTACTGCCGCTCATAACGAATACTGAATATCAGGAGGTCTTAATGATAGACAGGCTCATTTACTTTGGCCTACGCCAGAGGTTTTTAATAGTCATAGCTTTCGCTGTTTTATCGGCGGCAGGCGTCTTTGCCTTTAAGAAACTCCCCATTGACGCCTTTCCCGATGTTACGAATATACAGGTACAGGTTATTACCGAGGCCGCGGGCATGAGTCCCGTGGAGGTGGAAAAACTCATCACCTACCCCATTGAGATACAGATGACGGGTCTGCCGAGGCTGGCGGATATGCGCTCTCTATCCAAGTTCGGGCTCTCTGTAATTACCATTGTCTTTGATGATGATGTGGATATTTATTTCGCAAGGCAGCTGGTACTTGAACGCCTTATTGAGGCCAAGGAAAAACTGCCCGAGGGCGCGGAGGCGGCCATGGGCCCGGTGTCCACGGGGCTTGGCGAGGTGTACCAGTATACCCTTGAAAAACCCGATGGCTCGGCTCCAACAGAGAGTGAGCTTATTGAGTTCAGGACCATGCAGGACTGGATAATCAGACCCCTTCTTAAGACCGTGCCCGGTGTTACGGACGTGAACGCCTTTGGGGGTTATGTAAAGCAGTATCAGGTATCCATAGACCCTGATAAACTCAGAAAGTTCAACCTCACCGTAAACGAGGTCTATGACGCGGTATCGAGAAACAACGAGAACGCCGGAGGCAATATCATAGAGCACGTCTCCGAGCAGTACCTTGTGCGCGGTATTGGCCTTATACGCTCCATAAAGGATATTGAGGACATAGTCGTCAAATCCCACAGAGGCACGCCCATATTAGTAAAGGATGTGGCAGGCGTGGCCATAGGGCCGGAGACAAGGCAGGGCGCGCTTGTTAAAGACGGAAAGGGCGAGGCAGTGGGCGGTATTGTGATGATGCTCCGCGGCGCCAGCTCACGTGAGGTTGTTGACGGCGTTAAGGCCAAGATAGCTGAGATTAACACCCAGAGTATCCTGCCCGACGGCATAACAATCCAACCCTTCTATGACAGGACAGACCTTGTAAAGGCATGTCTTAAGACAGTTACGGACGCCCTTGGCGAGGGAGGCATACTTGTTGTGGCCGTGCTCTTTCTCTTTCTCGGCAACATCAGGAGCGCGCTTATTGTTGCGGCCACGCTTCCCGTAGCCGCCCTTATTACATTCATAGTCATGTATATGGCGGGCCTTACGGCAAACCTCATGAGCCTTGGAGGTCTGGCAATCGCCGTTGGCATGATGGTGGACGGTTCTGTGGTTATGATAGAGAACGTCTTTAGAGACCTCTCTGAAAAAGACCTTGAGAAGGAGAGCCGCCTGCATATAATCTTCGAGTCGGCAAAAGAAGTGGGCCGTCCCATTGTTTTTGGCGTAATAATCATCATCATTGTCTTCATGCCGCTATTTACGCTGCAGGGCATGGAGGGCAAGATGTTCAGCCCAATGGCCTACACCATAAGCATAGCCCTCTTTGCCTCTCTGGTTATATCCCTGACGCTCTCGCCTGTGCTTGCGTCGCTCTTTTTAAAGGGCGGCAGTGATAAGGATGTCTTTTTTCTGAGATGGATTAAGAGAGTATACAACCCGGTTCTCGCCTGGTCGCTTAAGAGAAAGTTCAGGGTCCTGGCACTGGCCCTTCTTGCTCTTGCCGCAAGCCTTGCGCTCTTTCCATTTCTTGGCGCGGAGTTTATACCATCACTTGACGAGGGTTCACTTACAACGCAGGTAATACGTCTGCCCAGCATATCGCTCTCTGAGTCCGTGGAGATTGAGAAACGCGTACAGCAGAAACTTATGAAGTTCCCCGAGGTCCTGACGGTAGTCTCGAAGATAGGCTCTGCCGAGATTGCCACTGACCCAATGGGCCCTAATGTAAGCGACCCCATAGTGGTGCTGAGGCCAAGAGAGGAGTGGACAACGGCTACCACCAAGGCCGAGCTTGTGGAGAAGATAAGAACAGAGCTTGAGAAGATACCTGGCGTGGGTTTCAACATAACTCAGCCTATCGCTCTCAGGGTGGACGAACTTATCTCCGGCGTAAAGTCTCAGATAGCCATAAAGTTATTTGGCGATGACATGGAGGTTCTGAGAGAAAAGGCCGATGAGATAGCCCGTGTAGTATCAAAGGTGCGCGGTGTGGCGGATCTGCGCGTTGAGCAGACCGCGGGCCAGCCCTACCTTACCGTGGATATAGACAGGCGCAAGATCGCACGGTACGGTATAAACGTAGCCGATGTTCAGGAGATAGTGGAGACAGCCATAGGCGGCAAGGCCGCCACAGAGGTCTTTGAGGGCGACAGGAGGTTTGCCGTACTTCTGAGGTTCCCTGAGAGCAGAAGGAACTCTGTTGAGACCATTGAGAACATCTTTCTCCGCGCGGCCAGCGGCGCTGATATCCCCCTTGGGTCACTGGCAAAGGTCTCCATCTCCGAGGGGCCCGTGCAGGTGAGCAGGGAGATGTCAAAGAGGCGGATTGTTGTTGAGTCAAATGTTGACGGCAGGGACATCGGCAGTTTTGTTAAGGAGGCGCAGGAGGGCATCGCCCGCGAGGTTACTCTGCCCGCGGGGTACTACCTTACCTGGGGCGGGGCATTTGAGAACCAGCAGAGGGCCATGAAAAGGCTCTCCATAATCGTGCCCCTTACCATACTGCTTATCTTCTTCATACTCTTCATGGCCTTTAACTCACTGAAGTACGCGGCTCTGATTATACTGAACCTGCCCTTTGCCCTTATCGGCGGCATTGTGGGGTTATTTGTCTCAGGGCAATACCTCAGCGTGCCGGCCTCTGTGGGGTTTATAGCCCTCTTTGGCGTTGCGGTACTTAACGGCGTGGTGCTGGTCTCGTACATAAACAAACTCCGTGATGAGGGGCTTGGCCTTGAGCAGTCCATACTCACGGGCTGCGAGCGGCGGCTGCGCCCCGTGCTTATGACAGCCCTTGTTGCCATACTTGGGCTTATACCAATGCTCTTTGCCACTGGCCCGGGCTCTGAGATACAGAAACCTCTGGCAACAGTGGTAATCGGCGGGCTTATAACATCCACGCTTCTTACCCTTATTGTGCTGCCCACGCTTTACAGGTGGTTTGAGGAGAAAAAAGTGGAGTATTAGAGCGCTGGCGGCCCGCAGCAGCGGGCCGCCTCTATACAAACATAAGTAAGGAGGTATAATAATGAAAGAAGTAAAGGCCTTTATACAGCCCATTAAACTCTCTGCGGTTACAAAGGCGCTGCAGGAGATCCCTGGGTTTCCAGGGATGACTGTATCGGAGTGCAGGGGCTTTGGCAAGGAAAAGGGCAAGGGCAGCCCACACAGGGTCGTAGACGACCTTATTGACTACGTACCAAAGGTAAGAATCGAGGTTATGTTAAAAGACGAACTTCTGGACCGGGTGGTGGATACCATTACAAAGACGGCTCATACGGGTAAACCCGGTGACGGCAAGATCTTTGTATATGATATTGAGCGCACGGTGCGGATAAAGACCCTTGAAGAGGGTGAGGAGGCGATTTAAATGAAGATTAAGATTGGTTTTTTTCTGATTCTACCGGTAATGCTGCTCCTTGCAGGGTGTTACAGACAGGCGCCAGAGGCAATGGTTCTCAGTCCAGATGATGTGCGCGTTGTTGCGTTGAACGCCTCGGCCCCTGCCGCCAACGAGGCTGATCTGATTATACTTACACATATAAAAAAGCCCTCATATCTGCTTAATCCGAGGACCCCTGAGACCCCTTATACCTTTACCCTATCAGTAGACGGCGCCAGGTTTGTAGAGACTCTCACGGGAAGGGAGGAGACCAGGTCTCGCAGTATGGCCGAGAGGGGGAGCGGCATACATTATGTGATGAAGAAGAGGCTGAGGATAAAACCGGGAACATACGAGGTTGCTTTAAAGGCCGAGGACGGCGCCTCGGCTATGGTTGTGGGTACATTCGAGAGCGGAGACGTATATACCGTAAGGTTTGAGCCTGTTTATGGACCAAGAAGGTTTCTTCGTCCCAAACACTTTGAGAAAGGTCTCATAGACTTTACCGTAAACCTTACCGTGCAGGACTCCGAGGGACGCGAGTACCTTGATTAACGCTTTTTTATGCTGTGGGGGAGAGTGGGCCTTTAGGGTATATTCTCCCCCTTTCAAATAAATCTCGTAAAATCCCAATGGATTTACTTTTGTGGTATGCGGGTGATTTTTCGTAGCGAAGCTGCGTAAGAGCAGACAGGGGGCGCTGGGGGTTCAGTAACCCCGCACTTAAGAGCGGGCAGACCCTATGACGAATACTGTACGCGAAGACTCTGCCTCATGGTTATATAGACGGGGTATACAAATAGTGCTATACTTATTTTCATTATGAGTGAGATAAATACAGAGAAGCTAAATACCGCACTCTCAGAAAAGGTTCGCCCCTTTTTTGAGGAGATACTTGCCAGCGCGCACGCCGGCAACCTTCATTCCATTTATGTAGTGGGCAGCGCCCTAACAGAGGGCGGTGAGACAACAGACTCGGATATAAACTCCGTTATAGTCTTAAAGGAGATGGATCTTGCTTTTGTGGAGTACCTGGCCCCTCTTGGCAAGGTGTATAAGAAGAAAGGAGTAGGGGCGCCGCTTATTATGACGCCTGCCTACATAGATAACTCACTTGATGTTTTCCCCATAGAATTCCATGAGTTCAGGCTTATACATGAGACAATACTTGGAGAAGACCTTTTTGCCGGACTTGAGATTGAGCCGGCTCATCTCAGGCTTCAGTGCGAGCGTGAGGTAAAGACAAAACTCATTGGTCTTCGTCAGGGTTATATATCCACCCTTGGCGATAAGAAGCTTCTAAGCGAGGGCCTTGCGGAGTCCATAACAGGCATGATACCGCTCTTTCGCGCTGTCCTTACCCTCCTTGGCAAAGAGAGCTCAGGGGGCAGCCTTGGGGTGATTAAATCCTTTGAGGCGGAGATAAATATTACCACGGGGATTTTCGAGAAGATGCTGAAGCTCAGGCAAAAACAGATAAGCCTCTCCGCAGCGGAGCTTACGAGCTCCTTTGAAGAATATTACATGGCCACGGAAAAGGCGACTCGGAGAATTGATGAGCTTACGGTATAAGCCTTTTATTTTTTTTCTATCCTTTCTATCCCTCTTCATCACAGTCTCTGCCATGGCGGTTACACCTGCGCCTCCGGCACGGCCTTCCAATTACGTTGTGGACCTTGCCGGTATTATAGACCCTGGTACTGAACAGGGCCTGAACGCTTACCTGCGTGAGCTTGACAAAAAAACCTCGGCGCAGGTTGTGGTGCTTACCATAAAGAGCCTTGACGGAGAGAGTATTGAGGGTTTTGCTCTGGATATGGCCGAAAAATGGCGCCTTGGCCAGAAAGGCAAGGACAACGGCGTACTCTTTACCATATCCACAGGGGACAAACGCTACCGCATGGAGGTGGGTTACGGCCTTGAGGGGCTGCTGCCCGATAGTTTCGCAGGTACCATTGGCAGACAATACCTTGTGCCCTACTTTAAGAAAGGTCAGTACTCCAAGGGTATTACATACGCCACGCTTGCCATAATAGGCCGCATAGCCGATGACGCGAAGGTTGAGATAACGGGTATGCAGAGGGTTCAGAGCCGTGCGCAGGGTTTTAAGAAACCCTCCCTTGGCAGCGCCATACTCTCCATAGTTGTTATCATAATACTGGGTTACTTTTTTGTACGTAACCCGCGCGCCTTTATGATGTTTCTCTTTTTTATGATGATGAGCCGAGGCGGACGGGGAGGCTGGCACGGGGGCGGAGGTTTCGGCGGCGGAGGCGGCGGTTTTGGGGGCGGCGGCGGAGGTTTCGGCGGCGGAGGGGCCTCAGGGGGCTGGTAAGGTTCGCTCTTATCGCTGATTTATTTAACAATATTTATTTTGCTTTTTTTATGAAATAATAACGGAGGTTTCTGATGAGTAAAGGGATTAAGACGGCCCTTATAGCGGCAGGTATAGTAGTACTTATCATCGTCATGCTGTTCAGCTGGGTGATAGGCAATTACAATAAGGTCGTTACAATGGATGAGAATATTAAAGGGCAGTGGTCACAGGTTGAGAATCAGCTCAAGAGGCGTTATGATCTCATACCAAACCTTGTGGAGACGGTAAAGGGTTATGCCACGCACGAGAAGGAGTTATTTGAGAATTTAGCGGAGATGCGCACCCGTTACTTCAAGGCCAATACGGTTAATAAGAAGATAGCCGCCTCACGGGGACTGGAAAGCGTGCTCTCACGGCTCCTGCTCTTAAAGGAGTCTTACCCGCAGTTAAAGGCAAATGAGTCCTTCCTTAAACTTCAGGATAGCCTCGAAGGCACGGAGAACCGCATAGCCGTGGAAAGAAAACGCTTTAACGACGCGGTGCGTGTCTTAAACACTTACCGCCGTACGTTCTTTGGACGCTTCTTCGCCTCCATCGCAGGCGTAGAGTCTGCTGAGTACTATGAGCCGCCTGCAAAGCAGAAGGAGAACATTAAGGTAAAGTTTTAACGGGTAGAATCAGTACCAGGCAGCAATTCCGTAAATAAAAAATCAAAGAGGTTATTGAGTGTGGTGCCGGTAAAATGGTGCTACATTTAATGACCTTTTTGTTTTTGTGCCGCTCTGAGAGTTTATGAAAATATTAGAAATATACCCCGCAAAGAGAGAGGTTTGAACTTAAAAAAATAAAAATACTTGACCCTGTACCGGGGTACAGGGTGTATGCTTTTACTAACGGAGGATTTGGTAATGGAGAGACTGACCATCGGGAGGCTTGCGCAAAAGACCGGTCTTGGCAGGGAGACCATCAGGTACTATGAGAGGAGGGGACTTATCAGCCCGCCTCCGAGGTCTGCTTCAGGATACAGGGATTACCCGCAGGAGGCCATAGGGGTACTTGGATTTATCAAGGGCGCGCAGGCCCTGGGGTTCACTCTGAGAGAGGTGGCTGAGTTACAGGCCCTTATCGGAGAGAGTAAAGCAGTCTGCGGTGATATGAGGGATAGGGCACTGCTGAAACTTGAGGATATTGAGACAAAGATAAAGAGGCTCCGATCCATACGTCAGAGTCTAAAGAAGATTATTAAGGCATGCCCGGGCAAGGGCCCGCTCTCAGAGTGTTCAATTGTGGTGGGTTTGGAAGGGGCTGATAAAAAGAGTTGAGATGCGGTACAGGGAGTGAATTCTATGACTGAGAAAAAAGGAGGTAAGGGTATGGCAACAGAAAAGAGAAGAGTGGAAGTCTTCACAGCGGGCTGTGCGGTCTGCGATAAGGCGGTGAAACTTGTAAAGGAGCTTGCTCTTTGTGAGACCTGTGAGGTGAGTATCTATAACCTGAACGATGTTTGTGATAGTATGGAGTGTCTCGAAAAAATAAAACTCTATAATATTACAAGGGTTCCAAGCGTAGTTGTGAACGGAGTACTTGCCGAGTGCTGTAAATCCGGGCCTGTTACGGCAGAGGGTCTGAGGGCCGCAGGTCTTGGAGAGTGCCGGGGTTAGCGGGTTTGCAGGGAGGCAGGTGATGAAGAGATTTTTTATTTTTATGGTCCTAATGCTTTTTTTCTTTGCGCCTCTTACTGCCTTTGCAGATGGCCCGGTAAAGGTTACGGCAAAGGTGGACGGGCTCAGTTGTCCATTTTGCGCATATGGGATAGAGAAAAAAATAAAGAAGATTAAAGGCGTTGAAGAAATCCGTGTAGATATAAAGAATGGCAGCATTACGGTAAAATACAGGGATGAAAAATTCTTTGACAGAATAAGGCTTAATAAGGCGATACGTGACGCGGGTTTTACTCCCGGCAGGATAATGGTTCCTAAAAAAACAAAGTAGCAGATGGGTCCCTCATATTGGTTTTCTTTGCTTACTTTCTTTTTTCCAAAAGAAAGTAAGGAGGTTTTTTGTTCTCATATCTTCGTTTTATACATGCTGCCCGGATCTTATTCTCAGTCCTGTTGTTTTTTTCCGCAGTGCCGGCCCTTGGCGCGCCCATTACCTTTAATACTGCCCTGCCGGTTGCCAAACATGAGGGCATTGTTCGTATTCAATCAAAGTATATGCGCTCTACGGGCGATCCAACTGTAAGAGGGCGTGAGTTAAGTGTTCTTGCCGTGCCACTTGTCCTTGTTTACGGTGTGACGGCAAGACTCACCCTCTTTGGTTCAATCACTTACCTTGATAAGGAGTTAAGGTTTAACTCAGCAGGAGCGAGTCTGAGGCGCGGTGACGCGGGCCTTGGCGACTCTACTTTTATGACCCGCTATACGCTTTATCAGAGAGACAGCCCCGGCCAGACTATAAGGGTAGCGCCTTTTGTCGCGGTGAAGGCACCCACAGGCGAGAGTAAAGAAGCAGACAGATTTGGCAGATTGGCGCAGCCGCTTCAGCTTGGTTCGGGGTCATGGGATTATATTGTTGGCTCTATTTTTACATGGCAGACACTTAAGTGGCAGGTTGACGCTTCGGCCTCTTACAGGTTTAATACCGCGGCCAATGGGTTCAGGTCCGGTGATGAGGTCTCTCTTGATTTATCCTATCAGTACAGGTTGTTGCCAAGGCGCCTAAACAGCGGTCTGCCGGTTTTTGTTTACGCGGTTCTGGAGAGTAATCTTATCTACAACGATAAGAACAGGGCAGGTTCTGTGGAAGATATAAACTCTGGGGGCGCAACATGGTTCTTAAGCCCGGGCTTGCAGTATGTTACGAGGCGAATGGTCCTGGATGCAGCAGTTCAGGTACCTGTTGTTCAGGACCTTAACGGCAGCGCCCTTGAGAAGGACTACGTGGGAATCCTGAGCTTCAGGTTTAATTTTTAGTTTTAGATTTTATTTTTTTAAAAAATACCTTATGACAAAAACACTTCTTTTTTTATCTCTTATAGTTCTTCTTTTATTGCCGATTCACGTCCTTGCCGGCAGTGGGGGTAATGATATCACTTTTCTTGGAGAGTGGGGTCAAAAGGGCAGCGGACCCGGTGAGTTTAACGAGCCCTATGGTATTGCTCTGGACAAGGACGGCTCTGTGTATGTTACGGACGTAAGGAACATGCGGGTAGAGAAATTTACGGCAGACGGAAACTTCATACTTGAATGGGGTGAGAAAGGCAAAGGCAGGGGCAGGTTCAAAAGGCCCGTGGGTATTGCTCTCAATAAAGACGGTTTTGTATATGTATCTGATTATGATAACGACACTGTGCAGAAGTTTGACGGGCAGGGTAATTTTATTCTGGGGTGGGGTGAGAACGGGAAGAAGAAAGGGCAGTTTGATGTGCCAAATGATATTACCGTTGACGAGGACGGCCTTGTTTATGTCATGGATTTTTATAATCACAGGGTGCAGAAGTTTAGAAGCAGCGGTGAGTTTGTTCTCTCCTGGGGTGTCAGGGGAAAAGTTACAAACCTGCGCTCTTTAATAAGCGGCTTTATCTCACCGGGGCAAGCAGGGGAGTTTTATTTTCCGGCAAAACTATCAGCAGGTACCAACGGACGTGTATATGTATCCGATTCCTACAACAACAGGGTTCAGGTCTTTAGTGAAAAAGGCGAATACCTTACACAGTGGGGCGGTCTGGGTTTCTGGAGCGGAAGGTTCCGCGTGGCCTCAGGTTTAGCTGTTGACAAAAAGGGCCGTGTTTATGTAGCGGACTTTTATAATAACCGTGTACAGGTCTTTACAACAGAGGGTCGGTTTATCCTCTCTTTTGGTAAAAAAGGGTCCGGGCCGGGTGAGTTTGATGGACCAACCGGAGTGGCCGTAAGCCCTCTGGGAGACATATACGTCGTGGACTGGGGCAACCACAGGGTAGAGAGGTTCAAATTTTCCGGATAGGCGAGTAGGGGGTAGGGGGGCTCTGCCTTATGCGGGGCCGGTGTAAATGGCGAGTTCTCTGCCAGAGTCCTCTACAGGGTCGGCTCTGTGCTTAACCTGAAGTTCGTGTGCACAGCCCATATGTCTGCTCTTTAACGTTCTAAGACGTGCTCAAGGCACCCCTCAAGGAGCGCGGTAATATGGCTGTCCGTAAGGGAGTAATAGGCAAGCTTGCCCTCACGGCGGTACTTTACAAGCCTCATGGACCGCAGCAGCCTCAGGTGGTTGGATATTGCCGTTCGTCCCACGCCAAGCATAACACCCATATCGCAGACGCATAACTCACCCAGTGAGAGGGCCTGAAGCACTCTCATCCGCGTTGGGTCTCCCAGTATCCTGAAGGTCTCGGCCATAAGGGATACCGTCTCCCCGGGAAGCATCTTTGATGCTATCTCCTTTACGGCCCCGGTGTTAACGTAAAAGTCCTCGCAGACCCCGTCTTCTGATTTTATCATTACTGCAACCCCTCCTACGGTTCATCATATGATGACTTGTATTATATATCCAAATATAGTAAGATGCAATGAAAAGTTTTGCAGGGGCGCAGTCCTGTATTGTGATGAATCAAATGAAGTGGAGTGGTTGAGTCGTGGCTAAAGAGATAACATTATACATTACCGGCCTTGACTGCGAGGATGAGGCAAGGCTCATTCGAGGCGCGCTTAAAGACCTTCAGGGCCTTACCTCCTTCGAGATAAACACTGTTGCAGGCACAGTGAAGGCTGTTTTAGATGAAAGTCTCTTAAATGAGGGTGAACTCATAAGGGCCATCTCCGCAACGGGCATGAAGGTTCGCACTGAGAGAAAAGAGAAATCCAAAGGTCCGTGGTGGAGAGAACCCCGCATACTCACCCTGTCTGCCTGCGGTATAATCATCCTCTTTACCCTCATACTTGAACACGTCTTTCAACTCACCCACAATAACGCTACTTTTCTTTACGCCTCTGCAACCATTGTTGGCGGTTATTTTCCTGCGAAGATGGGGATTCTGGCCCTAAAGACTCTGAGGCCCAATATCAGGACACTTATGGTGGTAGGTGCCGTAGGGGCAGCGGCCCTCGGGTTATGGGAGGAGTCGGCCCTCCTGGTACTTATATATTCTCTTGGAGACGTGCTTGAGGCCTATGCCGCCGACAGGGTAAGGGGGGCTGTAAGCGCGCTTATGGATGTAGCCCCAAGTACGGCCCTTGTCATGAGAGATGGTGCTGAGGTGGTATTAAAGGCCGAGGATGTAAGTACCGGGGATGTGGTGATAATCAGGCCCGGCGAGAAGGTGCCCCTTGACGGTGTGATATTAAAAGGGCTTACATCAGTAGACCAGTCGCCTATTACAGGCGAGTCAATGCCGGTATCAAAGGTGCCCGGTGATGAGGTCTTTGCAGGTTCCATAAATCAGAGGGGTTCCGTAGAGGTGAGGGTGACAAGACCCTTTAGCGATACAACCCTTGGCAGGATAATCCATTACGTTGAGGACGCGGAGGCGAAAAAGTCCAGCTACCAGAGGTTCGGCGAGACCTTTGGTCTTTATTACACCCCCATTATGTTCGGACTGGCGCTCTTTATCATAATCATACCCACTATCTTTTACGGTAATTTCAGCGCATGGTTTTATCGCGGCCTTGTTCTCCTTGTAGTCTCCTGCTCATGCGGTATCGCTCTTTCCATACCCGTAGCCGTAGTTGCCGCTGTTGCCAATGCCGCGCGTCACGGCGTACTTATAAAAGGCGGAGCATACCTTGAGGCCGTCTCACGTATAAAAGCCGTGGCTTTTGACAAGACAGGCTCCATAACCGTGGGTCGCCCTGTTGTCACTGATATGATTACTTTCGCTGATATTGATACAGAGACTCTGTTGAGCTTATCTGCCTCCATAGAGTCACGTTCTGAGCACGTACTTGCCGATGCCATCTTAAATAAGGCAAAGGAAGACGGGATTGCTCTTCATGGGTTAAAGGACTTTGAGGCCGTTCCAGGCAAGGGGGCAAGGGCAGTTATAGGAGGAAAAAAATACTCTATAGGCAGCAGGGCCTTCTCCGAGACCCTTGACCCAGGGGTTGAAGAAAAGATAAAAACCCTTGAGAGAGAGGGCAAGACAGTTATGCTCCTCTCTGAAAACGAGTGCATGCTGGGGCTTATCGCCGTAAGGGACGAGCTGAGACCTGAGACCGTGGAGGCCGTGACCCTGCTTAAAGACGGAGACATTGAACATGTTTTAATGCTCACCGGTGATAACGAAGAGGTGGCAGGCGCCGTATCCCGTGAGGCCGGTATTGATACCTTCATGGCCGGGCTTATGCCTGAGGACAAGGTAAAGGCAGTAAAGGATTTACAGGCGCGGTATGGGTATGTGGCAATGGTGGGAGACGGCGTAAACGATGCCCCGGCAATGGTTACCTCGGACGTGGGCATTGCCATGGGCGCTGCGGGCACGGATGTTGCCATAGAGACCGGGGACGTGGTGCTCATGTCTGATGATCTGCTTAAAATTCCCTTTGCCATTGGACTCAGCAAGAGGACGGTGAGCATCATCAGACAAAATATCCTCTTGGCGCTTATTGTTATTGCCTTTCTCGTTCCCATGGCCCTATTTGGCTGGATAGGTCTTGTGCCGGGGCTGCTTATAAACGAGATTGGCGGTGTGCTGGTAATACTTAACGGACTGCGCCTGCTGAGGTAGGTGGTTGCCTCTTAGATAAAGAACGGATATTATTTTAGTATATGCTGTACAAGGGCTGCGGATTAACGCAACCCTTTTTTTACTGTTCAGCCCCTCCTAATCCTGCTCTTACAGACAAGTCTTTTATCTCCATCATGAGAGCTAATGAAGCACCATTTTTAGCAGGTGTTTTAAAACAACGAAGTATTTGTTGGACATTCTACACAATGTAGAATATACTGAATTCATACTGGAGCTGTAGTTTAGTTTAATGTGTGAGCAAAAGGAGGTTATGAGATGAAGGTACGTTTCGTGCTGCCGAGAGTAGCGCACTGCGACGAAGGACACTGTACTTAGTCCCGGGTACGACTTTAAACTGCCCGCCAATATTATATGCTATGCCCTGTAGCTCATGGGGCTTTTAAAAATACTCTTTGAAGTGCGAGGAAGGTGAGAGATGGGAGGTTTCGGGGGCATTATATGGTTCTTATTCTTAGGGGCCCTCTTCTTATGGATGATGAAAAAAGGGGGATGCGGGGGCGGTCATAACCACGGCGGCGGCCATACTCACGGAGAAGTACATAATCACGGTAAAAGTATGAGCTCAAACTCTTCGGAGGAACCAATAGTCCTTTCTGAGAACAACGAGAACGCAGGCACGAAAAAAAAGAAGGGTTCTAACTAAGAGACATAATCGCGCACCGGCACAGAATGTAAGGAGGTATGGCCATGAGGAGATTGGACTGGAAGGTAGTGGGCTGTGCCGCGGGCTCCTTTTTAAGCATCAGTTACGTGCTCTGCGTTACCTATGACCTGATTTTTCCTCAACATGCCATGTACGGCGTGTGGATAAAACTTCTGCCCGGTTTCAAGTGGCTCTCATGGTGGAGTTTCTTTGTGGGGCTTATAGAGACTTTTTTATACGGTTTGTATTTCGGGCAGGTCTTTGTCCCGCTCTATAATTTTTTTACGATAAGGTTTTTGAGAGAGGTCTCCGAGAAAGAGACCTCGTATGGTTAAGAAATATGAACCTATATCATACACAAAAGGAGGCGCATCATGGATAGAGATCCCGTATGCGGCAGGAAGATGAATCGTAACAAGGCCTATATCACCATAGATTATAAGAGCGAGAGGTATTATCTCTGTTGTCCGCTCTGTCAGGCGGAGTTTGAGAAGGACCGGGAAAAATACCTTGGCAAGGACGGAGGGAATTCCAGGGGCTCAAGAGCACGGGGAGGAAGATAAAAAAAAACTCTGCTTTAGAGAATAGTCTTTGTATTTAAAAGAGGAATCCCATGAACAATGAGGTTATAGATTCTCTGAGAATGCTCCACGATCTCTCCAAGGCGATAAACTCCACACTTGACCTTGAAGAAGTCGTGGCCCTGGTAATGCGCAAGGCATCGGAGATTATGGGTTCAGAGAAAGTGCTGCTCCTGCTCTATGATAAGTCTGAGGCAACCCTTACCGTGCGAAGCAAGTATGGTTTTGATGAAGGGGAGCTGCGTAACGTCTCTCTTCGTAACGTCAAGTCCTTTGACCACTGCATTGTGCACAAGGGCAAGGTTATTACCTTTGGCGAATTACTCCCTCACGCCGATTACCGTAAGCTTATAACTCTTGTGCCTTCTCTTGAGAATATGGTGCTTGCCCCACTTGAGGCAAGAGGCGAGGCCTGCGGCCTTATCGGTGTCTCAGGCCGTGAGGAGGGGTTCACACTTCTGGAGCTTGAGTTATTCTGCGCCCTTGGGTCCCAGTCAGCTATGGCAATGGAGAACGCCGGTTTATTTAAGAGGGTAAAGGATACCTTTCTCCATACATCAGAGGCATTGGCCGAGGCAGTGAACAGCCGTGACCCTTATACCGGAGGACATATCAGGCGTGTCTCCGGGTATGCCATGCTTATCGCCGAGGAGTGCGGTCTATCAAATGAGGATAAAGAAGTGCTGAGGCTCTCTGCCATCCTTCATGATATCGGCAAGATTGGCATAGAGGACTCCATACTTGGAAAAGGCGGTGTGCTCACAGAGGACGAGGCCCTGAAGATGAGGACGCACCCTGATATTGGCGCGCGCATACTTGGTTTTGTGGAAGAGATGTCTGATGTAATACCGGGCGTTCTGTACCACCATGAGTGTTTTGACGGAAGCGGTTACCCCGAGGGGCTCACAGGTGAGGAGATTCCTCTTCATGCAAGGATAATTGCCATTGCCGACGCCTACGACGCCCTTACCACGGACAGGCCATACAGAAAGGCCATGAAGGGCGAGGACGCTGTAAAGGAGCTGGCAGGTGAGGCGAGGACGCACTTTGACCCCTATCTTCTGGAGATATTTTTAAGGATTTATAAAGAGGCAGAGGCGGCAGCAATTTAGGGAGTACCTGATATGGCGAATGCACAGCCCTCTGCCGGTGGCGCCTGGGGCCTAACGGTTATCATGGTCGTTATCGTGTCCTGGGTAATATACAAATACCTTGTTCCAAGAGGGGGCAGGGAATGGAGGAACGCCGGGCTTATACAGGCTTTTATCATCGCCCTTTATGCGGAGATGTACGGCTTTCCGCTTACCATTTACGTTCTTACCTCTTTTCTGGGAATAGATGTACCCTGGCTGCACATGAGCGGCCATCTCTGGTCCTATTTATTTGGCTGGGGCCGGGGCATGGCCATGGTGGAGATGCTCTTTGGATACGCCTTTGTCTTTGCCGGTCTCTCACTTATCGTACAGGGCTGGAAAAAGATTTACAGTGTAAGAGACAAAGAGACGCTTGTGAGAGAGGGTTTATACCGGTACATGCGTCATCCTCAGTACACGGGTATTTTTCTTGCCATATTCGGCCAGCTCATACACTGGCCCACCATTGCCACACTTGTGCTCTTTCCCGTAATTGTCTGGGTCTACTACAGGCTCGCAAGGAAGGAGGAAAAGGTCATGATTAAGACTTTTGGTGAAGAGTATCTGGCTTATAAAAAAAAGGTACCCATGTTCTTTCCACGAAGAAGAGACTGGTCAAAGGTATTTGCAAAGGACTCGTAGAAAGGTTTGTTAGTTACTTTGATTATCTCATACGGTTGAATCAAAAAAACACAAGAGGATGATGAGAAGAGTTAGAAGAGTTATAGGATAAATAAATAAACAGGTGCAAAGGGCTTTTGCCCGGAGGATAAAAAAAAAGAAGGTAAGGGGAATAACCCCGGTTAAGGTAAAGAGGAGATTGAGTTATGAAGGTATGGATACCGGTGTTTATTCTCATGGTTATGTTCACAGTGGGGGGTAGAGCTTATGGCGCGGGAGCTGATGATCTGATAACGCAGGGCAAGGCGCTCTTTAACAGCAACTGCGCAAAATGCCATGGTTACGACGGCGTGGGCACGGACAAGGGCCCGCCTTTTCTTAACAAGATATACAAGCCCTCTCATCACAGCGATATGTCCTTTCAGATGGCCGTAATGAACGGCGTGAGGGCGCATCACTGGAGGTTCGGGAACATGCCGCCTGTCGAGGGTGTGGGAATGGCTGAGATGGGAATGATAATTCAGTACGTAAGGTCTATACAGAAAGAAGCGGGGATTTACTGATAATCTCCTTTTCCGGGATTTTTGAATATGCCTTGACCGGGTTCGCGTAAGGGATATACTTAAGTTATGCAATACAATAAATAAGGATATGTTATGGATATGATGCAAACGGCAGAGAGAGAGAAGACCGGAGGCGGTGCGCCTCCCCGGTCAATAACTCTGGCAATCGCCGGCATGACCTGCGCCTCCTGTGCCCGAAGGCTGAAAAAGAGACTTGGCAGTATGCCGGGGGTGAAGAGTGTTGTAGTGAACTTTGCCAGAGCCGAGGCCTTTATTACCTATGACCCTGCAGAGGTCGCAACCGGAGACTTTACGGCTGTTATCCGCGATGCCGGTTTTGAGGCAGGCGTAAGCTGCGCAACTATTGGCATAAAAGGCATGCGCTGCGCCTCTTGTGTCATAAAGATAGAAGATGCCCTGAAAGCCGTGCCCGGCGTAGTGGGCGCCACTGTGAATACGGCGGCAGAGAGCGCGCGTGTTGAGTACTTACCCGGCTTTACTGAGGTGAATAAGATTGAAGATGCCGTGAAAGGCGCGGGTTACAGCACGGGCTCACCTCCGGGCGAGGAGAGCGAGGACAAAGAGCAGGCCGCAAGGCAGAGAGAATACAAGACCCTTATGAAGAAGTTCTGGTTCAGTATTGCCGTGGGAATTCCGGTAATGGTGCTCTCATACCCCGCCTATATCGGCCTTGGAGATGTCCTTGTAAAGGGCAGTACAGCCCTTCGAGTAGTCTGGGCACTTATGGGCCTTGCCACTCTGCCCGTGCTCTTCTGGGCGGGAAACCAGTTTTTCATAGGGGCATGGAATTCCTTCAAGCACCGCTCCGCTGACATGCATACGCTTATCGCCATAGGCACCTCATCGGCGTGGATATACTCCACCGTGGCCGTGCTCTTTCCGTGGATATTCCCAAGGCCAGAGCTTGCAGATGTCTTTTATGATGTTACGGCGGTTGTAACGGGCCTTGTTGTACTTGGCATGGCCCTGGAGCTTCGGGCGCGAAGCCGCACCAATGAGGCCATCAAAAAACTCATGAGCCTTCAGGCCCGTACCGCAAGGGTGATTAGAGACGGAGTAGAGTCGGATATACCCGTTGAGGAGGTACTTGTTGGCGATACAATAATAGTTCGCCCCGGAGAAAAGGTGCCTGTTGACGGCGTGATTACCGAGGGCTCATCTGCTCTTGACGAGTCAATGGTAACAGGTGAATCCATACCCATTGAGAAGGCCGACGGCGACGAGGTCATCGGCGCCACCATTAACAAGACAGGGTCCTTCCGTTTCAAGGCATCCAAGGTTGGTAAAGATACGCTGCTATCGCAGATAATACGCATGGTGCAGGAGGCCCAGGGCTCCAAGGCCCCTATACAGAGAGTGGTGGATCAGGTGGCGGGTTATTTTGTCCCTGCCGTAATGATAATAGGCATATTCGCCTTTATGGCATGGTTTACCTTTGGCCCCGAGCCGCAGCTCATATACGCTGTGGTGGTCTTTGTAAGCGTACTGATTATAGCTTGCCCCTGCGCGCTTGGGCTGGCAACACCTACGAGCCTCATGGTTGGAGTGGGCAAGGGTGCGGAGAACGGCATACTCATAAAGAGCGGAGACGCACTTGAGACGGCTCATAAACTTAACGCCATAGTCCTTGATAAGACAGGCACCATTACAAAGGGTAAACCCGCGTTAACGGATGTGGTGGTCACGGGAGAGGTCTCCGAGAACGAGGTCCTGCTTTACGCGGCCTCTGTGGAGCGCGGCTCTGAACATCCCCTTGGAGAGGCTATTGTAGAGGGGGCTAAAGAGAGGGGCCTTGAGCTAATGGAGGCAGGTAAGTTTAACGCCATACCCGGCCACGGCGTTGAGGCCGAGGTTGGGGGCAGGCGGCTTTTGCTTGGAAACCTCAAACTCATGAACGCCAAGGCAATAGACCTTGGGGATATTGAGAGTGAGGCCGCCCGTCTTGCCGATGAGGGTAAGACTCCAATGTATGTGGCCGTTGACGAGAGGCTTGCAGGCATCATAGCTGTTGCCGATACCGTGAAGGAAGACTCCCGCGATGCCATAAAGGCCCTGCAGAGACTTGGCCTTGAGGTGGTGATGATAACCGGTGATAACGAACGCACGGCCCGCGCTATCGCAAAAGAAGTGGGCATAGACAGGATAATGGCCGAGGTCGTGCCCGAGGACAAGGCGCATCAGATTCAGCTACTTCAGCTGGAGGGTAAGAAAGTAGCCATGGTTGGCGACGGTATCAACGACGCCCCGGCGCTGGCGCAGGCAGACGTGGGCATGGCCATAGGCACGGGCACGGATGTTGCCATTGAGGCGTCTGATATTACACTTGTAAAGGGAAGCCTCAGCAAGGTGGCAACGGCAATAGAGCTCTCACGCGGCACCATGAGGAATATAAAACAGAACCTCTTTGGCGCTTTTATATATAACGGTCTTGGCATTCCCGTTGCCGCGGGGCTGCTATATCCGTTATTCGGGCTGCTGCTCTCGCCCATAATAGCAGGGGCTGCCATGGCTTTCAGCTCCCTTACCGTTGTTACCAACGCCAATAGACTGAGGATGTGGAAGCCGCGGGAGGTGAAGAGATGATTGTAAAGCTAATCGTAGATATAGCGGGTATTATACTTATACTTCTTGTGGCATGGTACTTCTGGTTCTCTAAAAAAGAGGGTGAGAAGGTTGGCGAGAGCGGAGGTGTGCAGGAGGCATTTATCACCGTAAAAGGCGGGTATACGCCTGATGTCATCATTGTAAAGGCCGGCAAACCGCTGCGCCTGATATTTGAGCGCAAGGAGTCTTCGCCCTGCTCAGAAAGGGTTATATTCAAGGACTTTGATGTCTCAAAACTCCTGCCTGAAGGCGAGAAGGTTATCGTGGAGTTTACGCCCGAGAAGGCAGGTGAGTTTGAGTTTGCCTGTCAGATGGGTATGTTCAGAGGCAGGCTTATAGTTGAGTAGTCTTGAGGCGGCACGGTTTATACGTGAGGTTGTATTTTTATATTTTCCACATAACCTCATTCTCTTGAGGGCAGGGAAGGAGTTGCCATGGCCGTGGATCTGGTCTGTCATATGACCGTAAATACAGAAGAGCACTCAGATAAGGTTCTGTACAAAGGTTCCACTTATTACTTCTGCGGTAAAGGTTGCAGGGAGAGGTTTGAGAAAGGCCCTGATAAGTATATTTCAAAAGCCGATGATAAAGACTCAAGCCGCTCAATAGCTTATTTTTCCATGGAGATAGGGCTTGAGGCAGGCATGCCCACATACAGCGGCGGGCTCGGCGTACTCGCGGGAGACACCATTCGCTCCGCGGCGGACCTTGGCGTGCCAATGGTGGGCATTTCGCTACTTTACAGAAAAGGGTATTTTCACCAGAGGTTCAGCGCCGACGGCTGGCAGTCTGAAGAACCCGTGCGCTGGTCAGTGGATGATTTTTTGGTTGAGATGCCCGCACGTGCGGCTGTTGTAATAGAGGGACGCACGGTCTGGCTGAGGGCCTGGAAGTACGAGGTTCTTGGCGCAGGCGGATTTATTGTACCCGTATATTTTCTTGACGCTGATCTGCCTCAGAACACGGATTGGGACCGTACCATAACGCACTCGCTCTATGGCGGCGACTCTCACTACAGGCTCTCTCAGGAGATAGTCCTTGGCATGGGCGGAGTGAGGATGCTTCGCGCACTTGGTTACGATGGTGTGCAGCGTTTTCATATGAACGAGGGGCATGCCGCCCTACTTACTCTGGAGCTCCTTGATGATGAGGCTGACAGGGGCGGAAGAAGTGCTTTTGACCATCATGATATTGAAGCGGTAAGGGCCAGATGCGTCTTTACAACTCATACGCCTGTTCCTGCGGGCCATGATCAGTTTCCCATAGAGCTTGTGGAGAGCGTGCTTGGCAACCACAAGGATACTGCGCAGATGAAGGACGTATTCTGTGTTGATTGCATGGAGCTGGCGGGGCAGGACGTAGAACATCTCAGGGATTTTTCTGATGTAAAGGGCATCTTCGGGAGAGGCGAAGTCTTTAATATGACGTACCTTGCTCTGAACCTCAGCCGTTATGTAAACGGTGTCGCCAAAAAACACGGCGAGGTCTCAAGGCTCATGTTCGCCGGTTACAAGATTGACGCCATAACAAACGGGGTGCATGGCGCAACATGGGTCTCAGCACCTTTTGAAGAGCTCTATAACCGCCACATCCCCGGCTGGAAAAAAGATAACTTCAGCCTGAGATACGCGCTGAACATACCTGCCAGAGAAGTATGGCAGGCGCATAGAAAGGCAAAAAAAACCCTTATCAGCCGTGTAAATCAGGAGACAAACGCGGGCATGGACGTAGATGTTTTTACCATTGGTTTTGCCAGACGCTCCGCTACATACAAGAGGGCGGACCTTATTTTTGATGATATTGAGAGACTAAAGTCCATTGTATCCAAGGTCGGTGCCATTCAGATAATCTTTGCAGGCAAGGCCCATCCGCAGGACAAGGGAGGTAAGGAGATAATAAAACGCATCTTTGCTGTTAAGGCAGCTCTTGGCGGAGACCTGAGAGTGGCGTATCTTAATAACTACGGCATGGAACTTGGGAAAATAATGACCTCAGGCGTGGACCTCTGGCTAAATACCCCAAAACCTCCTCTTGAGGCCTCAGGCACCAGCGGCATGAAGGCAGCGCTTAACGCTGTGCCGAGCCTGAGCATTCTGGACGGGTGGTGGATTGAGGGCTGCATAGAAGGCGTAACAGGCTGGTCTATAGGAGAAAAGGCTGTTGACGGTGAGGCCGAGAACCGCACACAGGACGCGGTATCTCTTTATGATAAGCTGGAGCATGTTATTCTGCCCTTGTTTTACAATAAGCGTGAGAGTTTTATTAATGTCATGACTCATGCTGCGGCCCTTAACGGATCCTTCTTCAATACCCAGAGGATGATGCAGCAGTATGTGCTTAACGCCTACTTTCGTTAAAAAATTTTTTAACGGTTTTTTCATAAAGTCTATTCCTTTATCCGAAGGGGCATTATAGATAAACAACGGGTTTTCCCATGAGGTATGTTATCTAAGATATTCATGGTTTTTTCATCCCGGGAGAGGTGATTATGAGTGAGAGTAAGAGGAATTCAGAGTGTGTAAAATATGCTCTCACAAGGCGTCGCTTTTACGACTGCACCATGAACGAGAAGCTGCTCTATACGGCCTTTATTCTCCTCATGGGGCTGGGATATCTCATGGCCCTTACTTATCTCTACACAGGGTTCGAATATATAGACGGTAAATCCGGACTCTCGGTACAGGATATAGCAGAGAATTATTACGGCAACCGCAGCGGCACAACCCTGGAAGCCGCGGTGCGCGGTCCCATGTCAGGGTACATCAGCATACGGGAACGCCATCATGTTATGGCATGGCTGAAATCAGGGGCTACGGAAAAAGGTTACAAGAAAACCATTCGTCCAATTCTGGCTAAAAACTGTTTGAAATGCCACTCCCCGTCTTCAGGCATGAAAATTCCCGACCTCACGACCTACTTTGGTCTTCGCGCGGTGGCACAGGTGAATACCGGTGTATCCCTGCAGAGCCTTATGAAGATATCTCATATCCATCTCTTTGGCATTGGTCTTGTTGCCTTTGGGATTGGAATGATATTCCGCTTTGCGGTCTTGCCGCCTCCGGTAAAATATACTCTCACGCTTTTGCCCTTTGCGGCAATATTTGTTGACATACTCTCTTGGTTTCTAACAAAACAAGACCCTGTGTACGCATACACTATTTTTATCTCAGGCGCGGTGCTGGGCGCGGCATGGGCGGGACAGATGTTTATCTCTCTGTATCAGATATGGTTCCTCTCTCCGCCAAAGGACTGAAACTGCATATACCTGGATATTTAAGAAGAGTATGAGTTTTAAATTTTGGAGGTAATTTTTTCATGCAAAGAGATCCTGTATGTAATATGTCTGTCAGCGAAGAAGTTGCCCTTACGCTGGAATCAGAAGAAGAGATTTATTACTTCTGCTCCGAGGGCTGCAAGGATATTTTTTTAAAGACAAAGTCAGAGAACCTTACACGCACGTCTTTTGATCTCATAATAATCGGCGGCGGCCCTGCCGGGCTTACGGCCGGTGTATATGCCGCAACACTTAAGATGGACGCCTTTTTAATCACCGGCGACCTGGGCGGACAGGCCATTGACAGTACGGATATTGAGAATTACATGGGATATGATTTTATAACCGGCCCCGAGCTTATAGAAAAATTCAAGGAGCAGTTATTCCGTTCCTATTATCTCGGCCACCTTGTGAGCAAGGTAGAGAAAGTAGAGGCAGTCACAGGAGGGTTTGAGATTACCACCTCGGAGATGCAAAAACTTCAGGCAAAGACCCTCATAGTGGCAACAGGTATGACACGGAGAAAACTCAACGTGCCGGGTGAGGAGGAGTTTCAGAGAAGAGGGGTTTTTTACGGACACATCCATGACTTTGCCTTTGTTCAGGGTGAGGACGCCGTGGTTATAGGCGGCGGCAACTCAGCTCTTCAGATTGTGGAGAACCTGCAGACCGTGGCAAAGAATATTCACCTTGTATCAAATACGCCCCTTAGCGCAGACCCTGTTGAGAAAGAGCGCGTCAGCAAGTTTAAAAACCTTCACCTCTATGAGGGGTACGGTGTTCATAAGTTTACGGGAGAGAATAACCTTACGGGTGTTACCATTAGAAAGATGGCCGATACGGAGCAGATACAGATTCGTGCAAGAGGAGTTTTTATCGCCATAGGGCTAAAGCCGAACTCAGCCATGTTCTCTCACCTTGTTGAGCTGAATACACGAGGCGAGATAATCATAAACCCCGATTGCTCCACCACTCATCCCGGGATTTTTGCATCCGGTGATGTTACCAATGCCTTTGGAAAGAGGATTATTATTGCCTCAGGCGAGGGTGCAAAGGCCGCCCTTGCCGCAAGACAATACGTACTTGTACTTAGGGAACATCTGATTAATTCGTATAAATAGAGAGATTATTCATTCATAGCTCGCAAGAAAAGCAGTTTTTGCTGAAAATAGTAACCGATATGGCTTTTTATGGCCCCGGCTGTGCTCCTTAGGCCGCTTTTT
>JAJRZX010000127.1 GCA_024275045.1 Deltaproteobacteria bacterium | reverse complement strand
TAAGATAAAGAAAACCGGTATGGAACTAATTTAGTAACATTGAATATACTTCCAACGCCCCACGAAACTGGAAAAAAGAAACCAAGATAAAGAAAACCGGTATGGGAACTAATTTAGTAACATTGAATATACTTCCAACGCCCCACGAAACTGGAAAAAAGAAACTAAGATAAAGAAAACCCCCCACTTTCTTTTGGAAAAAAGAAAGTGGGACAAAGAAAACCAATGTACGCTAAACAATACACTTGTTACTTAAAAACCCATTATTTTTACAATATCACTAAACTCGGCACCGGCTTTTACGGGAGGGGTGGATACGGTAATGGCCCTGTCCGGATCTTTCAGGCCGTGGCCCGTAAGCGTGCAGACCACGGTATCACCATCGGAGATAACACCGGCCTCTTTCATCTTTATGGCCCCGGCTATGCTCGCGGCACTGGCGGGCTCGCAAAACACACCCTCACGGGCAGCAACAAGCTTGTATGCGTTAATTATCTCATCATCAGAGACAGCGTCTATAACACCGCCGCTCTCATCACGCGCCTTCTCAGCAGCGGCCCAACTCGCAGGATTGCCTATCTTTATGGCCGTGGCAAGGGTCTGAGGGTCCGCAACAGGATGGCCAAGCACAATAGGAGCCGCGCCTTCGGCCTGAAAACCCATCATCTTGGGCAGGTTTGCGATAATACCATTGCTCTCGTACTCCTTGTATCCCTTCCAGTACGCAGTAATGTTACCTGCGTTGCCAACAGGGAGAAAATGATATGTAGGCGCGTGCCCCAGGTGCTCGGCTATCTCAAAGGCGCCGCTCTTCTGCCCCTCTATGCGGTACGGGTTTACCGAGTTTACAATGGCCACCGGATACTTGAGGTTTACTTCTTTTACAATGGCAAGCAGCTCATCAAAGGTAGCGGCAACCTCTATGACAACGGCTCCGTGCATAATGGCCTGCGAGACCTTGCCAAGGGCAACGCCGCCCTCTGGGATAAGCACATAGGCCCTCATGCCGGCCCTTGCAGCGTATGCCGCGGCAGAGGCAGAGGTATTACCCGTAGAGGCGCAGATTACGGCCTCAGTGCCATCCTGCCTGGCCATGGTTACGGCCATGGTCATACCGCGGTCCTTGAAACTGCAAGTGGGGTTAAGCCCCTCGAACTTGAACAAAAGCCTTATCTCCCCGAAGATGTCCTTCATGTTAAAGGACTCCACAAGGGGGGTATTGCCCTCAAGAAGGGTGGTAATGTACTCCTCCTTTACGGCAGGCATAAAATCCCTGAACTCCCTGATTACTCCGCGCCACAGACCTTTCTTACTCAGCTCCACCGATATTCTCCTCTATCCTCACATAAACGGCCTTGTTTTCTACTATATCAAGGGTCTCTATCTCTGCCACGGCATCGCAAAAACTGCTCTCAACAGCATGATGGGTTACAAGCACAAGAGGCACGATACCGCCGTCCTTTCTCTCCTCCTGAATAACAGAAGAGAGGCTTATGCCGTGCTCCCCGAAGACGCCGGATATCTTAGATAAGACACCGGGCCTGTCAAGGGCTGAGAAACGCACATAATAGGGCATGCTCAGCTCTTCCATGGGTTTAATGGCCATCTCCGCTGCCCCTGCATTTACGCCATACGAGGGCTCAACCCTGCGTGAGATACCTTTCTGAATATTTCTGCATATATCCACCACATCCGAGACCACGGCGCTTGCCGTGGGCATCTCCCCCGCGCCAAGCCCGTATAACATTACCGAACCAACGGCATCGCCCTTGATGAATACTGCATTATATGCCCCCTCAACAGCAGATAGGGGATGAGAAGCGGAGATCATGGCCGGGTGCACTCGCGCCTCTATTCCGTTGAGGCCGGACCTGGCAATGGCAAGAAGTTTTATACGCCATCCAAACTTCTCTGCGAACTTTATATCCAGAGGGGCTATGGAGCGTATGCCCTCGGTAAATATATTATCAGGAGGCAGGTGTATGCCGTAGGCAAGGTTTAAGAGTATGGAGAGCTTGTGGGCGGTATCAATACCATCAACATCATAAGATGGATCTGCCTCTGCAAGCCCCTCTGCCTGCGCTACTTTCAGCACCTCTTCAAAAGGCCTGCCCTCAAAGGTCATGGCGCTGAGGATATAATTGGCCGTGCCGTTAATAATACCGTACATGGACTCTATCCTGTTGGCTACAAGGCCCTCTGTAAGAGATTTCAAGAGCGGTATGCCGCCGCCCACGCTTGCCTCATAACCTATATCAAGACCGTTCTCAGCGGCCGCCTCAAATAACTCCTGCCCGCAGGTGGAGATAAGGGCCTTATTGGCCGTAACCACATGCTTGCCGCTGCCAAGGGCCTTTAGTACAAAGTCCTTTGCTACACCCGTGCCTCCAACAAGCTCTATGACTATGGATATATCCGGGTCATTAAGTATAAGCTCCGCGTCATCTACAAGTACGCCTTCACCAAGAGAGAGCCCTCTGTCACGTACTGTATCAGAGTCGGCAACGCGCTTAAGCACTACCTCGGCGCCAAGCCTATCGCTGATAACAGAGGCGTTATCAATAAGCACTCTGGCCACCCCCGTGCCGATGGTGCCAAAACCTATAAGCCCTACGTTTATCTTATGCATTACGTTTTTTTCTCCACAAGAGACGGAAAAACACCGCCCTATAATGAGCCAAGTATCTTTTTAATACCCTTGGCGGCCTGACGTATCCTGTTCTCGTTCTCAACTAGGGCAAGCCTTACGTACTCATCGCCATACTCGCCAAAACCAATACCCGGCGATACGGCTACCTTTGCCTCATCAAGAAGGAATTTTGAGAACTCAAGGGAGCCTTGAGCTCTCAGCGCCTCGGGAATCCTCGCCCATATGAACATCGTGGCAAGAGGTTTCTGAATATCCCAGCCAGCGTTGCCAAAACTCTCCACAAGCACGTCCCTGCGCTTTTTGTATAACGAGACAATCTCGCCCACGCACTCCTGCGGCCCGTTAAGAGCGATAATAGCCGCTATCTGAATGGGCTGAAACATACCGTAATCAAGGTAGCTCTTTATTCTCGTAAGCGCCCCTACCATTTTTTTGTTGCCAACGGCAAAACCAACGCGCCAGCCCGGCATATTATAACTCTTTGAGAGGGTGAAAAACTCAACGCCAATATCCTTTGCCCCCGGGACCTGCAGCAGGCTTGGCGCCTTGTACCCGTCATATACAATATCTGCATAAGCAAGGTCGTGCACCACGAGCATATTGTGCTCTTTTGCAAAATCAACTACACGCTCAAAAAAGCTCAGATCCACAACCTCAGTAGTGGGGTTATGAGGAAAGTTAAGCACAAGTAGCTTTGGTTTTGGCCAGTGCTCTTTTGTGGCCTTCTGCAATTCTTCGAAAAAATCCACCCCAGGATAAAGCGGGATGCTGCGCACGTCACCATCGGCGATAATGGCCGAGTAGCCGTGTATGGGATAAGTGGGGTTGGGTACAAAGACAACATCACCTGGGCTCAGGATGGCAAGGGCAAGATGTGATATGCCCTCTTTTGAGCCAATGGTGGCAACGGCCTCTGTCTCAGGGTCTATATCAACATCATAACGTCTGCCGTACCAGTCGGCTATGGCAAGACGCAGCTTGTATATTCCCCTTGAGGCGGAGTATCTGTGGTTGCGGGGGTTGCCTGCTGCCTCAATAAGCTTATCCACTATGTGCTTGGGAGTGGGCTGGTCAGGGTTGCCCATGCCAAAGTCTATTATATCTTCGCCACGTCTTCTTGCCTTCACCTTAAGCTCGTTGACGATATTAAAGACATATGGGGGGAGCCGTTTTATTCTGTGAAATTCTTCCATATTACCGTAATGGCCCTTATCTGCCGGGAGATTAATCCCCGTTAATTGAGTTCAAATAGTTTATCGGCGTTATAGGAGCTGCGTACAAAAGTCCCTGAATACACGCGCTTTATTCCAATGTCCTTACCGTATGCCTCGTAGCGTGCAAAAACCTCGGGAGTTACATACTCCGCAACAACAAGATTATCCCGTGTGGGGCGCAGATACTGCCCTATGGTGACGGCATCAACGCCGGCCTCTTTTACGTCCCGCAGGAGGGCCTTAACATCCTCGTGACTCTCGCCAAGACCAACCATTATACCTGTTTTTGTAATAAGCCCGCTCTCTTTGGCAAGGCGGAGAACAGATAAAGACCTCTCGTAATTTGCCTGAGGCCGCACCTTCGCGTAGAGCGCCGGAACGGTCTCAAGGTTATGATTGAAAATATCAGGCGCGGCGTCAAAAACAATCTCCAGCAAAGGACTCTCGCCCTTGAAATCAGGGACAAGAACCTCTACTGAAATGTCTGAAATCTTATCTTTAATGGCCCTTATTGTCAAGGCGAATTGCCCTGCTCCGCCGTCGCTCAGATCGTCTCTTGTTACCGAAGTTATCACCACGTGCCTGAGGCCCAGACTAAGCACGGCCTCTGCGATATTTTCCGGTTCTCCCGCGTCAGGAGCGCGAAGCGGCGCTCGGCTCTTATCCACGGCGCAGTAACCGCACGTCCTCGTGCAGATGCTGCCAAGTATCATAAATGTAGCCGTTGAACGCGAGAAGCACTCGCCGATATTGGGGCACCTCGCGGACTCGCAGACAGTATTCAGGTCATGCGCGCGCAGTATGGTTTTTACGCCGTGAATATCAGCGGCGCTGCCCAGCCTTTTTTTGGCCCAGCTCGGCAGCCTGCCGGCCTTGGACTCTGTTTTTATCATAAGCATATCTAAATAATAGCGGCCTTAATCTCCGGGCTTAGGGCCTCGATAAAGGCCCTGCTGCAGGGGGCGCTGTCGCAGTCCAGAAGAAACTTTAGATCCGCCGGCCTGTCAACATCATGCCAGGGCTCAAGAAGCCTGTAACCCAAGGCCGCCTCATTTACCCTCTTAAGGGTCTCTTCAAGCACATTGGGGCCGCTCCACTCTATATCTCTAAATGGAGCGTCCATGCAGCGGGAGACCGCTACAAGATAATACCCGCCGTCCTCGGCAGGGCCAAAGACTATATCAACATCAGGCTCGTCAAGGGCCGCAATAGCCTCCTCAATCAACCTAAGGGGCATATCCGGGCTGTCGCTCCCCGTAACCACGGCCTTGGAGTACCCTTTCTCAAATAAAGACCTGAATACGCTCTCTATCCTCTCGCCAAGCCCTGCGCCGCTTTGCTGAAAACACGCAACATCATCAGGTATTAAACCTTGAAAATCTTCTTTATTCCCCGGAGGCGTAATGGCTGAGAATATATCCGCCGCAAGTGGAGAGCACTTGAGATTAACAAAGAGGTCTATTAAAAAAGAGCTGTACAGACCCGCGGCCTCATCTGCCGAGAGCGGAGGGGTAAGACGGGTTTTTACATGCCCGGGCAGAGGCGCTTTTACCATAACCGCCAGAGCAGCCTTGTGTTCCGTAGCTCTGTCTTGTTTATTAACCGTGAGACTCAATTATTTTTACTCTCTGAGAGGTCTTTGCGCTCTTTTTCTTTTTTCTCCGAGCACTCTGGACAGGCGTATCTCTTGCTGTGCTGAACACTAAGCCTGTCGTAATCGCTGTCAAGGGCAACCCTTACAACACGTTCCGTCTCAGTTCCGCAAAAATCACACTTCAACATAGGTATCTCCCTTTTTTAAAAAAATATGTGTGGGTCCAACCCCCGCCTCCAGAAGCACATCCCGTGTTTTCTCAAGATGTCCGCTCTGAAGAGATATTACAAGGTCGCAGTGCAGTGTAAAGGCCCTTGGCGCCGGGAGAAGGCGAAAGACCAGCCCCGCGTCTCTCAATATACTCTCGGCCTTAAGGGCCCTGTGTGCCGAGCCAAAGGCCATAATATACTCCATAAGTATATGGTATCAGAGAAAGGGTATTTTACAAAGGGGAGTTACTCTCACTCTTGTAGAGCAGTGGCCCTAAGGTTACAGAACCTAAAAAACAGCGCCCTTTGTCGCCCTTTTCGCAGCATAAACTACAGATAAAGGGGGAAACTGCTCGATAGCTCCACTACGGCGTCTTTAATGCCTGTGAGCCTCTTCTCGTCGCCGCCGCTCTTTAAGGCCCTGTCAATGAGCCCCGCTATTACCTTCATCTCCTCTTCCTTCATGCCTTTTGTGGTAGCCGCGGGTACGCCTATCCTGATGCCGCTTGTCACAAAGGGGCTAAGGGTCTCAAAGGGGATGGTGTTCTTGTTTACCGTAATACCGGCCAGATCAAGCATGGCCTCTGCAACCTTGCCTGTTAAACCCTGCTTTGTCAGATCCACAAGCATAAGGTGGGTATCTGTTCCGCCTGAGATAAGCTCATAGTCTCTTGCCTTAAGCTCCTCGGCAAGGGTGACGGCGTTACTAAGGACCTGCTCTTGATAGACCTTGAATGAGGGCGCAAGGGCCTCTCTGAAGGCAACTGCCTTGGCAGCGATAACGTGCATAAGGGGGCCGCCCTGAATACCGGGAAAAATCTCTTTATCCACGCGCTTTGCCACCTCGGAGTTGCACATTATCATACCGCCACGTGGGCCGCGAAGCGTCTTATGAGTAGTGGTTGTGACAAACTCGGCAAATGGCACGGGGCTCGGGTGCAGACCCGTTGCCACAAGACCTGCTATGTGGGCTATGTCCACCATTATGAGAGCGCCAACCTCGTCGGCTATCTCTCTAAAGGCCTCAAATTCTATAATACGCGGATACGCGCTCGCGCCCACTACGATCATGGCAGGCTTGTGCTCTCTTGCAAGTGTGCGCACCTGATCCATATCTATGCGGTGAGTATCAGCGGTAACGCCGTAGGATACGACATTATAGAGCTGGCCGGAGAAATTAACAGGACAGCCGTGCGTCAGGTGCCCGCCGTGGGAGAGGTTCATGCCAAGTATTGTGTCGCCGGGTTTTATGGAGGACATATAAACAGCCATATTGGCCTGTGAGCCTGAGTGCGGCTGCACATTAACATGGTCACACTTAAAGAGCTCCTTTGCACGCTCAATGGCCAGTATCTCGGCCATGTCCACAAACTCACAGCCCCCGTAGTAGCGTTTACCGGGATAACCCTCGGCGTACTTATTGGTCATTACGCTCCCAAGGGCCTCAAGCACGTCTTTACTTACAAAGTTCTCTGAGGCTATAAGCTCCAGTTTATACTCCTGCCTCTCCGTCTCAAGACGGATGGCCTCATAAATCTCCGGGTCCGATACTTTAATTCCTGACATGTCTATGCTCCTTGAAACGCAGTATTATTCCGCTGATTATCTCTTATAAAATTTCTTATTCTCGTCAAGCGGCCTACAGGGCCTTTATATAAAAACTCTTATTTTTAATTTTTTAATAATTTTATGGGATTAACTTAAGCACCGAGACAGGGCTGCGGCAATATACTCACCAAATCATCACCGTCTTAACCCGCGCATCACCCCGATTCACCCCCCGCCTGCCGTTCTCCCCACACGCACCAAAACAGGTGCCCTCTCTCCTTCTATCTACACACCCCCCCATACGCCCCCTGCCCCTAACTCGCCCCCTTCATGGTCTCGCTCTCAATATCAGCTATCTTATCAAGGCGCCTCTGATGGCGGCCTCCCAGAAACTTGGTCTCTATCCATGTCCGCACCATCTCTTCGGCAATGCCCTTACCAAGAAGGCGGCCTCCAAGTACGAGTATATTGGCGTTGTTATGCTCCTTAACCATCTTCGCGGTATAGACATTATTTACAAGGGCGGCCCTTACACGGGGGAACTTATTGGCAAGGATGCTCATGCCCACGCCTGTGCCGCAGACAAGTACGCCCCTTGCAAACTCACCCTCTGATACGGCACGGGCAACAAGCACGCCGTAGTCCGGGTAATCAACAGAGGTATCGTCATTAACCCCCATATCCACCACATGAAGGCCCATTTTACGCAAAAAGTCCGCAACCTCGTCTTTCATCTCTCGGCCTGCGTGATCGCTTGCTATGGCTATTTTTTCAGGAGTGGTCACGTTACCCCCGTGGATTAGAAGTTAATGTAGGTTAATGCGAAGACAGCAGGAAGGCTGCCGTAACAAAAAAAACTATCCCTCGTAACGCCTCATGGCCAGAACAGCGTTTGTGCCGCCAAAACCAAAGGAATTGGAGAGGGCCGCCCTGATATCACTCTCTCTTGCGGTATTAGCCACGTAATCAAGGTCGCATCCCTCACCCGGGCTGCTGTGATTAATGGTTGGCGGCATTATACGGCGGGCGATGCTAAGGGCCGTAAAAACCGCCTCAATGCCTCCGGCTCCGCCAAGCAGATGGCCCGTGGCGCCTTTGGTGGAGCTTACGGCCAGAGAGGCCGCCTTATCACCAAAGACCGTATTTATGGCCATGCTCTCATAAAGGTCGTTAAAATGAGTAGAGGTGCCGTGAGCGTTGATATAATCAATATCCCCGGCATTAAGCCGGGCGTCTTTCAGGGCCAGGTTCATGCACCTGGCCGCACCTGCCCCCTCTGGGGAGGGAGTGGTCATATGAAAGGCATCGGAGTTCATGCCGTAACCCGAGAGCTCGGCGTATATGCGCGCGCCTCTGCTTTTAGCAGACTCAAGCTCCTCAAGCACAAGTACGCCTGAACCCTCGCCGATAACACAACCATCACGGTCCCTGTCAAAGGGGCGTGACGCCTCCGATGGGTTATCATTAGACCTGGAAAGGGCCTTCATGGCGTTAAAACCCGCAACGCACAAGGGGCTTATGGTGGACTCAGTGCCGCCGGCTATCATGGCGTCCACGGTACCTGCCTGAATAAGCCTGAAGGCGTCGCCTATGGAATGAGTCCCTGTGGCGCAGGCCGTAACAGATGAGTTATTGGGCCCCTGCGCTCCCGTCATTATGGACAACTGACCTGAGGCCAGGTTTATTATTACCATTGGTATGAAAAAAGGCGTGATACGGGAGGGGCCTTTTTCTTTAAGTACGTTGTGCCAGTGCTCAATAGCGGGCAGCCCTCCTATGCCGGCGCCAACGTAGACTCCAACGCGCTGGGCGTTCTCTTCGGTAATCTCAAGGTCCGCGTCTTTCACGGCCATGAGCCCCGCCACAACAGCGTACTGGATAAAGAGGTCCATTTTCTTAAGGTCTTTTTTGGAGATAAACTCCGAGGGGTCAAAGTCAGGCACCTCGCCGGCTATCCTCACGGGGAACTCCGAGGCGTCAAAGCGTGTAATCTCACGAATCCCGCATTTACCCTCTACAATGGCCTGCCAGGAATTTTCCATACCCATGGCAAGCGGAGTTACAAGACCCAGACCTGTTACAACGACTCTTCTCATAATCTAATCCTGCTCCTCTAAAAAACAATACCCCGCTCTCGCTAAAGCAGCCTTTTTATAACAGGCCCTGTCCTTAACGAAAAAACCTCCGGCCCCAGAGTAACCAGCCGAAAGCCCTTGTAAAATCCAATATCTCATAAGGCCCTGCGCATGAGACCCTTGCCTTGCCTTCCCGGAACCTGCGTAAAAAGAGACAAAGAAGGGGGCCGCCCCGTGCATACAGGCTGAAGCCCCTCCTTAAAAGGTCTCTTAACCGCCCCTATCCCAACTTGTATTATATCATAATAATACAGCGCAGCAGTGAAAGACTTAACCCTTGGCCGCTTTCTTGGCTATGTAGTCTATGGAGTCCTTCACGGTCTTTATCTGCTCTGCGTCCTCATCGGGGATCTCAATGGAGAACTCTTCCTCAAAGGCCATGACCATCTCAACGGTATCAAGAGAATCAGCGCCCAGATCATCTACAAAAGAGGCCTGCGGCGTTACCTCTGTCTCGTTAACATCAAGCTGTTCGATGACTATTTTTCGCACCTTGCTCTCTACTGACGACATTTCACACCCTCCCTATTTCGTGCATTGTTCATATCCGGCCACACCAGTATCTCCGTATCCGAATATATTCCATTAAAGTATTATATTTAAATATTTACCACCTAAAGGGCACATTGTCAATCCTTATGCAAACCCCAAAAGGCTGATTACATGTACATGCCGCCGTTGATATTCATCACATGACCCGTGATGTAACTGGCTGCGTTAGACGCGAGAAAGAGCACGCTCATGGCCACGTCATTGGGTCCGCCGAGCCTGTCCATTGGTATCTGCGCCAGGAGTTTGTCCTTGGCCTCTTTTGAGAGCTTATCTGTCATGGCCGTCTCGATAAAACCCGGGGCCACGGCATTACACGTTACATTGCGGCTCGCGCACTCGCGGGCAACTGTCTTTGTAAGGCCGATTAAGCCGGCTTTACTGGCAGCGTAGTTGGCCTGTCCGGCGTTGCCCATCTGCCCCACTATGGAGGCTACGTTTATGATGCGGCCCCAGCGCTGCTTGGTCATATAACGTACAACGGATTGTATGCAGTTGTATGGGCCCTTGAGGTTTACGTCTATAACCCTGTCCCAGTCATCTTCTTTCATGCGCACAAGGAGAGCGTCCCTGGTAATACCCGCGTTATTTACAAGTATATGCACAGCGGC
>JAJRZX010000126.1 GCA_024275045.1 Deltaproteobacteria bacterium | reverse complement strand
TCTTCAACCCCTGCGAGCACCTCTTCTACGGCCTTTTTCAGCCTTTTTGCCGTCTCATCAGAGAGTTTTAGGTTTTTACCGTTAAGGCTTAGCTCCAATCTCCGGGCCCTCTCTGCCTTGGTACCTTTTATAATCTTATTCTCAATAATATCAGCTACTCCCTTGAAATCATTTATATCAAGGGTTGGCCGCTTTGTATCCACTGCTTTGTCGCTTACAATGGCCAGCAGCGCGGGGTCATTAAGGCATGCCGGGCGCTCTGCCACAGAGTCGCGGTATACCTCTATCTTGGGCAGCTTCCCTGTCTTGTAACCCTCGGTTATTACAACGTCAAGGTCGGTCATATAGAGGGGTATTGCCTCTCTCAGTGCGATCTCAGAGGAAGTGCTCTTAATAAAAGCGAGTTTCTCTGCCGAGGTTATAAGTACGCTCACGGCACCGGCCTTTTTATGGCGCCACGAGTCCTTACCCTCATGGTCAATCTCGAACTTGTGGGCATCGTGTTTTATCGTGCCCACGCGGTACCCTCTTGCCGTAAGCTCAGAGACTACCTTTACTATAAGCGTGGTCTTGCCGGAACCGGAGAACCCCACGATGGACATTGTCGGAACCATTTATCCTGCCTCCCTGCTGTGCGGTATCTGAGTTAAAGTTATAAGAGATATGAGAAGGGTATCAGAGGGTTAGACTCTCTGTCAAACTCAAAACCTTCTCCTCATGCCGCTTTGCCCATTTATGTGATAAATGTGTTATAAATATATACCGAACTTTTATTATACTTGCGCTTAGATGATATTTTTTATCGGGGGTTATTGATGAAGAAGATTATTGCAGAGCCGCGGGATCTGCCCTCTGTAGAGGTTTTTTCCAGGAGCAAGGCCCTTGCCGATTTATGTGACAGATACGGAGCAGTCCTTGTTACGGAATCAGCGCGTACTGTTATCGCCGAGGCCAGAGAGGCCATGAGAGGAGAGGGCGCTTTAAAAGGGGCAGGCACAGAGGTTACCGAAGATACGCTCTCTAACCTTGTTTTACAGAGGGTGGAGGCTATTATGCAGGGCGGGCTTACCGAGGTGATTAACGCTACCGGTACGGTGCTCCATACTAATCTTGGCCGTGCCGTACTCTGCAAAGAGGCGCTTATGAGAATCGCCCTTGCAGGCGGCAAGTACACTGACCTTGAGTTTGACCTTGGCCGCGGCAGACGCGGCGAGCGTGACTCGTACTCCGTATCTCTTATAAAGAGGCTCACTGGCTGCGAACAGGCCTCTGTGGTGAACAATAACGCGGCTGCCCTGCTCATTACCCTTAATACTCTGGCAGAGTCCAGGGAGGTCATTATATCGCGCGGTGAGCTTATTGAGATTGGCGGCTCATTCCGCCTGCCTGAGATAATAGATAAGAGCGGATGTATCCTCCGAGAGGTTGGAACCACTAACAGGACGCATGCCGCTGATTACAAAAACGCCGTTAATGAGAATACCGCCCTTATCTTAAAAGTCCATACAAGCAACTACACTATTGAGGGTTTTACCAGCGAGGTCTCTTTACGGGAGCTTGTAAGTATTGGGCAGGAGTTTGATCTTCCTGTTGTAGAGGACCTTGGCAGCGGCGCGTTACTTGACCTTACGGCCTATGGTCTTCCTCATGAGCCCCTTGTATCAGAGAGCCTGTCCGCGGGAGCCGATTGCGTTACCTTTAGCGGAGATAAACTCCTTGGCGGCCCTCAGGCAGGGCTTATCGCGGGAACCTCGGAGATTGTGGATGCTATAAGGAAAAACCCCTTGAAAAGGTCGCTTCGCGCAGGAAAACTAAACTTAGCGGCCCTTGAGGAGACTCTGAAACTCTACCTTAACCCCGAGTCTCTGCATGAACGCCTTCCTGCGCTTCGCCTTATGACACGCCCCATTGAAGAGATTGAGGAGATAGCCGTAAAGGCGGCTGAGATTATCAAGAGCGAGGGGCCGGGGGCCTCACTACAGGCGGTGGTGAAAAAAGACAGCAGTATTATCGGAGGTGGTTCACTGCCGGGCCGAGAGCTGCCTACCATGGTAACAACCATAAAGGGGCGCGTAAGTCCCCTTGCTTTACAGCGTGCCTTTCTTCGCGGCCGCCCCCCTGTTCTCGGCAGAATAAATAAAGACGCCTTTATCCTTGATGGACGCACCGTCTTAAATGCCGAAAAATTCTACTCTGCCCTGAGCGAAGTTCTAAGGGGCCTTAAGAATGTGTAGTTCATGAAAAGTTTTCTTTTATTATCCGACAGCTCGCTTGCGGCTGTGTATGATTATTGCATTCTTAAGGGGGTGGCGAGGTTAATCGCGCTTTTTTTATGTTTGTCTTTTGCCCTTTTATTCTCCAGCGCTGCCTTTGCAGGTGTGGCCGTAAAGACCCCTTCCATAGGTGAGACCTTTGTTGGAGAGAGACTTACGTATGATATAGGGTTCTGGTTTTTCGAGAGAGTGGCAAGAGCGGAGCTCACCCTTGAGCAAGAGAAGGGTGGCTACAGGGCCATACTCACGGCACGCACCACGGGTTTTGTAGACTCCATGATTCAGCATAGAGAAGATAAGTATGTAGCGCACCTGAAGGAGGCACGCGGCAAAGGCAGGTTTATTACAACGAGTTTTGAGAGCTCATCAAATGTGAACGGCAAGGTAAGGCACAGTACCAAAGAGATTGTAAAACTAAGAGGGGTGCTGAAAAAACACAGCTGGGGAGGAGGCAAGGAAGAGAAGATAGAGGAGGTGCGTCTGCCACTTAACTCATATGTTGACGACCCCCTTGGTGCTTTTTATAATTTTCGCTACGGCGTTTACGGGCCCGTAAGGGTTGGAGCAAGGCTCAGCATTAATACCTTTCCAAGCGTGGATTATAAGAGACAGAAGATGACCATGGTCTTCAGGAAGGGAGAGATAAAGGAGCAAAAAAAAGTCTCTGCCTTGGGGAGAGTGGCTACAGGCAAGGAGACTTATATAGCGAGAGTGAGGATGAGTAAGGATGTCTTTGGTACGGATCTCACTGATATTGAGATATTTTTCTCTACAGCCCTGATTCCCTTGAAGGCTACGGCCCGCGATATAGTTATCTTCACCGATGTAAGAGGAACGCTGGTAGATGTAAGCAGGTGAGTTTAAGGTGAGGTGCCTTGTGATAGGTTGCGCTGCGCTCCACCCATCCTACAAGATTTGAATATACTTTAGCCACAAATATGTTATGCCTCTTCATCTTCGCCGTAGCCGTCTGTGCCTTCTTCTTCACCCTCACTCTCTCTTACAATGCGCTCTATCTCATCACTCTCAAGCTCTTCTTTCTCAAGGAGGGCTGCGGCAAGGTTATCAAGTGACTTACGTTTTGACTCTAAGATCTCCGTGGCGCTGCCTTCGGCGTCTATAATTAGGGCCCTTATCTCCTGATCCATCTGCCAGGCCATCTCATCGCTGTAGCGTTTGGGCTGAGAGAGCTCCATGCCGAGAAAAGGGTGCTCTTCGGCTCTGCCAAGGTTGATGGGGCCTACTTTATCGCTCATGCCCCACTGAGAGACCATCTTCTCGGCAAGGGAGGTGGCCTCCTTGAGATCGTTCTGCGCACCTGTGGAGGTATCGTTAAAGATGATTTTTTCCGATACCCTGCCGCCAAGGGCAACGGTAAGCCTGCTGATGAGGTAGTTCTTTGGATAAAAATGCCTGTCCTCTGCGGGCAGGAGTTTTGTTACTCCCATGGCCATGCCGCGGGGTATAATCGTCACCTTGTGTATGGGGTCGGTATTTGGCAGGCTCAGGGCAACAAGGGTGTGCCCTGCCTCGTGGTAGGCCGTGATGCGCCGCTCCTCCTCACTTATTTTTTCCGTCCTCTTCGAGCCCATGAGTATCTTGTCTATGGCTTCCTCAAAGTCCGCCGGTGAGACCTCGTTTTTTTTGGCCCGCGCGGCATTAAGCGCGGCCTCGTTAACTATGTTTTCCAGATCCGCCCCTGTCATCCCGGGGGTGCCGCGAGCTGTTTTACCAAGGTTTACTTCTTTACTGAGGTTGATATTACGAGAATGAATCTTCAGTATGGCCTCTCTGTCTTTAAGGCCAGGTCGGTCTATTAAGATATTGCGGTCAAATCTGCCCGGGCGAAGCAGGGCAGCGTCGAGAACATCGGGTCTGTTAGTGGCAGCCATTACAATGACCTCTTCGTGGGACTCGAACCCATCCATCTCGCTTAGCAGCTGGTTAAGGGTCTGCTCTCTCTCGTCATGGCCACCGCCAAGCCCTGCTCCGCGTGTGCGTCCAACGGAGTCGAGCTCATCTATGAATATAATGCTGGGCTGGCTCTCACGGGCTTTTTTGAACATATCCCTCACCCTGGCGGCTCCAACACCAACAAACATCTCAATAAACTCAGAGGCGCTTATGCTGAAAAAAGGCACATTGGCCTCGCCTGCCGTGGCACGCGCCAGCAGTGTCTTACCGGTGCCCGGAGGACCTACGAGCAGAACGCCGCGCGGGACTTTGGCCCCGATTGCCTTAAACCTCTCAGGGTCTCGCAGAAACTCAATGCTCTCCATGAGGTCGGCCTTTACGTTCTCAAGCCCTGCTACGTCATCAAAGGTAACGCCGGGTTTACTCTCATCGTAGCGTTTGGCCTTGCTCGCACCAAAGGCAAATAACCCTCCCGGCCCGCCCTGCATACGCGAAGAGCGCCTCATAATGAGCACCCAGAAGCCTATAATAAGCACCCATGGCAGTACAGCAAAGATGAATTGCCAGAGCAGCGAGCCCTCGGCAGAGGCCACGTTCACTGTGACGCCTTTTGCACGCAGTTCCTTCATAAGTCCGTCGCTCTGAAAAGAGGGGAGGTGCGTTGTAAAACCGGTTATTGGTTTAATGCCGCCTTTATGCTCCAGTGGTTTTTTGTCTTCAACTGTACCGGCACCCTCGGCGCTGAATAACTCGCCCTCAACAGTTAACCCGGTTATGGTTACAGAGCGTATCTTGGAGCTATCAAGAAGCTCCATAAAGGCGCTGTAGGAGATGGGTTTACGCGGCGGTGCGGTTGGCGCGATATTGCCCCATAGATAAAAGAAAAAGGCAAGGGCAAGAAATGGAAGGATGAAATTCCACTGCGAGCCTTTAAGATATGGTTTTTTACCGTCTTTATTTTTTTTTGTGGCAGCTCTTTTTTCTTTTGCCATAGATGTTGTCTCTTAAATCCTCTAAGAAAAGGGCAATGTGATGTGTTTAAGTTGTACCATTAATATAATCTCTTAAAGCGGCCATGTCAAAGGAGTTTCATTGTAAAGTAAGGACGGGTAAGGTATAAGGCCTTGTTTTTAACGGAATGAAGGGGTAGAGGCCCTTTTTGCGTTGCTTAAATGGCTCAGAATGTGAGGGGTATTGATAAAAGAACGAAGGTTTTTTTTAGAAAGGCTTAGAGTAGAGCGGGGTCTTACTTTAAATCATTTGGCCTTATTAGCCAGACCTTTATCGGCAGATTGGACTTTTCAATGGCAAAGCGCAGTCTCTTAAGGTAACGGGCCTCCGGCGGGGACTCAATAATAATGAGTATGCCGGCCTTTTTGCCGGTCCGTGCGCTGTAATAAAGGGCCTGTCCAAGTGCCTCGGCCCATTTACGGGCAAAATCCACCTCCACGGCGTAGGTCTCTGTGAGGCAATCCACGCGCGTACGGTCAGAGAGAGTAACCTCCATACGCCCCCCTCTGCTGCCGCACCAGAACTCCTGATAAATTTTTTCAAGGTGAATTGTCTTGGCTGAGGACAAAGCAGGGGTTAAGAGGATAAAAAAAAGAATTAAGAGTTTTCGCAAAGACTCCTCGCCTTAATTACAGGCATTTTCACTGTATCAGGATGTCTTTGTCAGAGGTGAGTTGGAAAGTGCCCTTTTTCCCTGAAAGAAAAGGGTTGAGTTGAGAGTGATACTTAC
>JAJRZX010000125.1 GCA_024275045.1 Deltaproteobacteria bacterium | reverse complement strand
CGAGTAGAGCGCCCCGTTCTTGCCTGCAAATATAACGGCGCCGTTGTAGTAAACAGGAGATGCGTAGATACCGCTGTATCTATCGTAGTCCAGGAGCCGCATGCGCCAGAGGCGCTTTCCTGTGGCCGCGTCAAGGGCGTAAAAGCGCAGGTCCATTGAGCCGAAAAAGACCTTACCGTCCTCTACAACCGGAGAGGTAAGCACAGGCCTCTCTGTGGTAAAACTCCATACAAGCTTGCCGTCAGAGGTCTCAAGACAATATAACTTGCCGTCCTTGGAGCCAAAATACACACGCCCGTCCTTAACGGCCGGTGTTGAGAGTATCTCTCCATCCGTGGAATAGCTCCAGAGCTCTTCGCCCGTGGCCTCATCAAGGGCATAGAGGCTATTATCATAAGAGCCGACAAAGACCTTGCCCCCTGCGACAACAGGAGATGAGTATACAGGGCCTCCGGTGGCAAACTTCCAGAGCACCTTCATAGGCGGTCTTGGGGCGCGGGAGGCAAAAGAAGAATGGCTCCGGTCCTTCATAAACATGGGCCAATCCGCATGAGTCAGGCCCGGCAAAAGAAGAAGAGGAGCTGAGAGCAGGATTACTGCAATAAAGAACTTAATAAAAATAGAGACGTTTTTTCTCTGATGTGTTTGTTTCATATAGTATCAAACCTTGAATATTGAGAGCTTTTTCAGTGCATACTCGGTCTTAGTACTCATATGATCCAGCCGTTTGATAACCTCTGCTCTGTTTACCTCACCCCCGGCAAGCCTCTCAGAGCGGCTTAGCCCTTTCATAACACCCTCTATCTCAAGGGCCGCCCCCTGTACTGCAGCAAACCTCTCGTCAAGAAGCTCCATGGCGTCATTAAAGGCCACCCGCGCTGTCTCAAGACTATTGCGCGAGCCAGCACCAAGCCTCACGGTAAGGTCCCCCTCCTGCCCGGCCTTTTTCATGGCCTCTATATGGCGCCCCAGACCTCCCTCAAGGGACCTTGTAAGCAGATATCCAAGGACAATACCTGCCAGGAGTATGAAGGGCACGCTCACAGTGGCGAGTTTCCATATTACAGGCCAGATTATATCCGAGGTGGAGCTGACCTGCAAGTGAATTTTATATAACCTCTCGCCAAGCCTGCCCTCAATAAGAAAATACGCGGCACCAAGGTCGATAAAGAGGCCGCAGGCAACAAGTATTACAAGCCCCGCCACAAAGCGGCCCTGCATGGACCTCACAATAAAAAACCGCCTTCTCCTTAACCACGGGTATTTACCCATCTTGCACCTCAACATGTTAGCATAAAGTTACTTGAGATTCAACAATACCGCCGCCTACTTCACATGGCAGGCAAGACATAGGTTGCTGCCGTAATTGTCCATTACCAGCTGCGAGTGCGTGCCTGAATAAGGGCTGTGACAGGTGCCGCATCCCACCATGCCGCCGTAGAGTTTTATCTGCGGGGGCAGATCCGAGAGGTCCCTGTAGGCGCCCCTGTACTTTCGCTTGGCCTCGGCGTAGGATACCCCCACCGGATGGGTAAGCCCCGTGACATTACTGTGACGGCTCCTCAGAATATCCATATTTTCCGAGGTTGCCGATGCCCCGAAGATGGCGTCATGACAGGACATGCACTTTATGCTCATCTCATCAAGATGAACCAGACCCTGGCCAAAGAGAGAGTATGACGACGCATTGGCCAGCTTCACGTCACCTCCCATATGGGCGCTCACACCGGATACGCCGTGCATTTTTTTGCTCTCAAGACCATCGTGGCATACCATGCAAAACCCCTGCCCTCTCATACTTGTCCTCATATGATCGGGGCCAAAACCCGGGTTATGTACCTCATGGCAGGTAACACAGGTAACCATGCCCCGCCAGTCAAGGGGAAGATAATCAGGAACATCCATGGAGGGTTTTATATCAACCGGGTGAGTAAGGCCGTCGTCCTGCCTGTGGCACTCTATACAGAGCAGAGTTATGTCTTTACGAAGCGTCAGCCTCTGCTCTGCCGCGGTAGGCTCTGTAATATGGCAATCAAGGCATTTTCCCGTAAAATCATGATACTCGCCCATCCAGCCCGGCAGGCTGCCCGAGACAACACCTGCCACCGCCATTATCATTAGAATCAAGAGAACCCTTATCACCAACTCCACCCCCGTCAGCGCAATCAAAACCCCGACTTGCGAGACTAACTCATTTACGTCCCGTCTTTATCATCACCACTCTTTCCGTCATCTCCTCTACAAGGCGATTAAGCTCCAGAAGCCCGTCAGCAGCCTCCTTATCCATACCGCTGCCCGCCTCTTCCTCTCCAAGTTGCTCCTTTAAGAGAGCGCAGCGTCTGCTTAACTCTGTTAAGGCACCTCTGGACTCCGTAACAATGCCCTTGAGCCTGCCTGTCATAAGGTTTTTTTCCGTTGCCATAAGGGCGAACTGGTCAGAAGAGCGAAAAGAGGTCTCCACCGTAAGGTCACCTGAGGCAAGGAGCTCAAGGTCGCGGGTAAGCCTGAAAATAGGGCCCGCCATCTTGTGAGAGAAAAATATGGAGGCAAGGGCGATAAAGACTACAGTAAGAACCATAATGGCTATGGAATAAACAGATGCCAGGATAAGGGAGAATACGTTTATCCTCAGGGTCTCAATGGTGTTAATGGCCTCGCCGTAGGATTGGCCCAGATCACGGCCCGTAATCAGATAAAGGCTAAGCGCCAGGGCCATAAAACCCGCTGTTGTAAGTACGCAGAACTTCAGCCAGAATCTCAGCTGAAAACCGCCCCCAAGTAATCTAACGCCCTTCATTATAGAGCCCCTTTTATTATGCCTCTGCCCCTGTGCGGCCTTTTAGAGAAGAGCCGCATGTACTTAATCCCTGCTCTTCATCATGCCTGAGTTATGGTTTTTACCTTGACACCCCTTTATACGATTACTATAGTGTCTATGTTATCTACATCGGCGGCAGTCTCTGAAAGTTTAGAGGAAAGACCTCTCTTCATAGGGTTTAAAGAGAGAGTACCCGCTACGTAGATACAGAAAGTACTCACAGATAACTCATGAGGTCACGGCGCATGACGCCTACATGAGTTTTTTTTAATTACAGACTTTACGGCGGCGTACCCAAGTGGCTAAGGGAGCAGTCTGCAACACTGCCATCCAGCGGTTCGAATCCGCTCGCCGCCTCCATTTACACTTCCACTTTCTTTTGGAAAAAAGAAAGTTCGCAAAGAAAACCAACGAGGGGATGAGGATTCATAGCTCTGAACCTGAGCCTTGCGGCCCACGTTACTTGCCGTGAGAACAAAATAAAAAAAGGGCCCTCTTTTTAAAGGGTCCTTTTTTGTATTTTCAATTAATTCTGCTTACCGCTTCAGAGGGTTATGGGCAGGGTATAACGGTAGGCAGACCGCGGATGAGATAACATACGGATAACCACGAGAGCGTTTTTACGCCTACCTCAAGGGCTTTTTCGTCAACATCAAAGTCCGGGCTGTGAAGCTTTGCCGTAAGGCCCTTTGCCTTATTGGATGTGCCAAGCCTGAAAAGTGCCCCCGGAACCTTCTCTGTAAAATAAGCAAAATCCTCGGCCCCCATCTTGGGGTCAGGCATGGTTACGACGTTGTCCTCGCCTATGACATGAGTGGCGCACCTGCTTATGAGCCAGTCCACGGCCGTGTCATTTACCACCGCAGGGGTGCCGAACTGATAATCAAGCTCATAACCGCCGCCCATACCCTCGGTAACACCGCGTATCGTATCCTCCACAAGGGCCCTTATCTTCAATCTCGCGTCTTTACTGAGGGTGCGTACCGTACCCTCCATCTCCACACGGTCGGCGATTACGTTAAGGGCCGTACCGCCCTGTATGGTTCCTATGGAGATAACGGCGTGATGAAGTGGGTCTGTGCGACGGCTTACGATATGCTGAATGGCGTTTACCACAAGAGAGGCAAGGAGTATGGCGTCAACGCACTGATGGGGCCGTGATGCATGGCCGCTCTTGCCAAGGACCACTACCTTGAACTTATCCGCCGATGCGGTCATAATGCCCGCTTTATGGGCTATGGTGCCTGCCTCCATCTCTGGAAAGCAATGCAGGGCCACTATTGCGCCGGGCTCGGGGTCCTTTAAAGCCCCGTCCTCTATCATCATGGATGCCCCTGTAATGCTCCTCTCCTCAGATGGCTGGAATACGAGTTTCACGGTCCCTTTCAGCCTGTCCTTTATGGAGGCAAGTACCATGGCAGTGCCAAGAAGCACGGAGGTGTGCACATCGTGGCCGCAGGCATGCATGACCCCGGGCACGTCAGAGGCGTAATCCACCTCCTTTAAATCCTGAATAGGCAGTGCATCCATATCCGCCCGCAGGGCCATTGTGCGGCCCTCTCCCGCACCGCCCCTGATAAGGGCTATAATGCCGTGCCCCCCTACGTTTCTCCTTATCTCTAAACCCAGCCCCTCAAGAACGCCTGCCACAAGGTTAGATGTCTTCTCCTCCTCCCCTGATAACTCCGGGCAGCTGTGCAGCTCTCTTCGCAGCTCCAATACCCGCTCTTTTACGGCATCGGCCCCCTCAAGTATAGCCCCGAAAATCTCAGCCTCTGCCTTGCTCTTTTTCATACCGCCAAGCTCCTTTTTCTGAGAAAAGACCAACTCGTTGATAGCAGCCACGTGGTCTGTTTACATTATAATTCCCAAGATACTGATTTTTACGGTACCTGTCCTATGCCTTTTGGCAGGGAAACTCCTCTACGGCTCCGCCTCGTCTGCGGTCTCCGGAACCTCTAAATACCCCGCCTTCACGTGAGATTGTATGAACTCCGCCAAAATACATATCTTTCTTGCTCCACCGCTTAACATGGGCGCCCATGGCAATAAGGGCCTCTATCTCAGCATCAGCCACACCTTCCTCAACATCAATAAGACCGTCCTCAAAATGAATACGCGCCTCGTTCACGGCCTTATCCACAGGCAGGCCAAAATCAATGACATTAAGAATAGTCTGCAGCACTGCGCTCCGTATACGCTTGGAGCCTCCGCTGCCAAGCACCATCTCGCCCCTGCCCTCTCTCATAACAATAGTGGGGGCCATCATGGAGCTCAGACGCAGCCCCGCGGCAATTGTGTGAAACCCACGGGGGTTAAGGTCGTGCTCGCCAAGCATATTATTCATCATTATGCCTGTGCCGGGTATCATAAACCCGCAGCCCATGCCCACGGAGGTTGTCATGGAGACAAGGTTACCCTCACTGTCTGCTACGCTTATATGAGTGGTATCGCCAAGGGGACGGGCGCCTGCGCCGTCGCAGACTCCATCGCCGCTCTCATCACTCTCTACGGCCTTAAATAGCCTGCCTCTAAAACCATTTACGTGCTCATCAGAGAGGAAATGCTCAAGGATATCGGCGTTATGCAGGCTTGTATCAAAAGAAGCGCGCCGTGCCTCATCCGTCACATTCATCACATGGGCAAGACGCCTCATGTAAAGGGCCATGTTATGCCCCGGGCCCCGCACATCCATCTCCTCAAGAAGTTTAAGCGCAAAGGCTATGAGCAGCCCCCCGGCAGATGGCGGAGGGTTTGTGTATATGGTCCTGCCTCTGTATATAAGCTCAAGGGGTTTTCTTTTTATGGGGCGGTACGCGGCAAGGTCCTCTTCGGTTATGAGCCCGCCGTTATCTACCCCAAAACCCTTTAAGATACCCTCTGCCGTGTGCCCCGTGTAAAAGCTATCCAGCCCGTCCCTTACAAGGGACTCAAAGGTGCGGGCCATGGATTCGTGTACAATGACCTCGCCCTCTTTAAGTGCCGCTCCTGCGGGCATGTATATGTTTTCGGGCTCACGGGAGGCGCGAAGCATTGGTGCAAGGAGGGTGTTAAAGTAGGTCTGCGCAGCGTTTACAGACACACCGCCTCGGGCCAAACTTATGGCGGGCTCAAGCAGGACCTCAACAGGCAGCGCGCAGTGATGCTTCTGAACCTCGTCAAGCCCTGCGATAACACCTGGCACGGCCGCTGCCGCGCGGCCTATGTATACTGTCTGCAGTGCATCTGCAAAGTCTATATGAAGGGGGAAAAAATCAAGTTTTCCCTTATTAGAGGCGCCAAGGCCCGGCATGGAGGTAAAAAAATCATAGACAATATTATCGCCAGAGGCGGTATGAAGCGTCATAAAGCCTCCGCCCCCGGCGCTTGTAAGCGCTGACTCGGTTACAAAAGAGGCAAAGGCCGCGGCCACGGCCGCGTCAAAGGCATTACCGCCGCGTGCAAACATGGCAGCCCCGGCGCTAACCGTAAGCTCGTGTCCGCCAACTATTATACCCTTCAAGATGACTCTCCTCCAAGGCCCTGCGCCTCCAGCACCCCTGCCTCAAAAATACCGGCAAGCACACGGCATAGGGCCTTAAGCCCGCCCTTTTCTTCGGTTATCTCTATCTGTCTCACGGCCCCGGAGTTGCCAGCTGCAAGCATATCTCCAAGCCTGCCGAGATAGGCCTCCGTGCCAAGCGAGGAGGCTCCCGTAGCGCACCACTCAAGGAGCTCGCCAATGCCCTTTCTCGCCCCTATGGTAGAGGTCCCGTCCTCGGTAATAAACTCACCGTCAAGGCCGTACCTGCAGGCACGCCATTTATTCTCCCTGATAATAGCCGAGTGGGGCCTCTTAAAACATACGCTGCGATCAAAGTCCTCGCCGAACTTTTTAACAAGGGCCTGAATAAAAGAGGCCACACACATGACCTCGCCAAGGGTAGAGGGAATATCGCATATACGCACCTCGATGGTGCCGAAGTTGGGATGAGGACGCACATCCCACCAGAGCTCGCGGATGGTCTTAATGGTCCCTGTTGTTATGTAAGAGTCCACAAGGCGCAGGTAATCGGCAAAGTTATGAAAATAAAAGGGCAGACCCCCGATTGGGAGGTTCTCAAAGACCTTTGTCCTGTAGGATCTGAGCCCCGTGTTCTCCCCCTCCCAGAAAGGCGAGTTTGAAGAAAGGGCAAGTAGGTGGGGCAGGTAATAGAGCAGCCTGTTCATGACATATATGCATTTTTCGGCGCTGCGGATACCCACATGCACGTGAAGCCCGAAGATATTAAAACGTCTGGCTACCATCTGCAGGTTATTAAGGAGCTCGCCGTACCGTGCGTCAGCCGTAACGCTCTGCGCCTTCCAGCGCGAGAAGGGGTGCGTGCTTCCGGCCGCGATGAGCACGCCCTGTTTTTTCGCGGCCTTTATAACAGGGACAAGCGTTGCAGAGAGGTCGTCCTCGGCCTCGGCAACGCTGTAGCATTTTTTTGATATAACCTCAAGGTTGCTCCTCATGAGCTCGTGTTTTACCGAGCCCGCAAGGTCCGGAAGCGTATCGATAATATGAGAAGAGCGCGGCACAAGCTCAAGGGTCTCACTGTCAAGCAGCTGCAGCTCCAGCTCAACGCCCAGCGTAAGGTCTTCCGTGCCGTTATAAACTATATCCATAGGTAATCGGGCCTCCGCAGAGGGTTTAATCAGTAAGTACTTTGCATCTGCCGGAGCAACGATAAGACCTGCTCCACGCAGCGCCCGCCAAAAAAAACCTGAAAGCTTATGAAGCTTATAATGAAGGCCGTCGGGTTACAGGTCTACCTGCACGCTCTCGCCCTCAATACGAACCTGAAAGGTCTTTACGCTGCAGGTCTTTATCTTGGACATGAGAGAACCTATACGGTTAAAAAAGACCTCCAGCCTCTCCGGCATCTTATCTCCTGCCGCAGGGTCATGGGGCACGGGGCCGCTAAGAGCCGCTCCGTCGTGGATATCAAACTGAGCGCAGTGCATGGGACAGGTAAGTATATACCCCACAAGGGTGCCGCTCTCCAGCGGGGCGTTCATGTGGCCGCACCTGCTTGCAAGGGCGTAAAACCGTCCGCCCTCATTACAGAGCACTATCTCCGCCCCTTTTACGGTAAAACCCTTCATGCCGCCGGGGGCGATATCGCTTATCTTGGCAACCTCTACAAACATGGCATATGTCCTTACACCTCATCCGGAGGTAAAACCTCCAGTCTCGCGGGATCAATAACGTCCTTATGTACAAAGAGACCGCACCAGCAGCGCTTCATGCGGTCAAAGTGCTCTCTATGAAAGGGGATACAGGGGCAGACTATCTTCATGTCCAGCTCGCGTACCCCGGTAAGTACCTGACAGGGGCAAAAAGGCACGCCGGTACGGGCCTCGATGAGGACCTCCTGCGTGAGCAAGAAATCCACCTCCTCCTCATCTGGGCTGAACTTGTAACCCAGCAGATCCACCACATACTCAAAGAGATATCTCAGGGCCTTTTTCCGTGCCTCCACGGTGCTCTTTGAGGGGGACGTTATCTCTCCCATGGTTTTTTTTCCGGTTTTATTCCAAGTAACTCCGAGAGCCTCGCGGGGTTGTAACCCACAACCACGGTGCCGTCTATCTTCACCCAGGGAAAGGACGGGGTACCTGAGGCGTCCATATCCCTTCGAATCACGGCCTGCGTTGCCTCATCGGCAAGATCATACTCCACGTACTCAAACTCAACGTTATTATCAAGAAAGAACTTTGTAACCTTTCTGCACCCCGGACAGGTGCTGAGCCCGTAACAGAGAACCTTCTTCATACTCACACCTCTATCTTTATAAAGACCCTTTTCTCGGTTATACGCCACTCATATGCTTTAAGGGATATCTCCGCTGCCCCAAGAAAAACACCTGTCCTGATATCGTACTTCCAGTCATGACAGGGGCACTCCAAAACAAAACCCGTAAGAGTCCCGCAGTCAAGGGGGCAGCCCATATGAGAGCACTTATTGGTAAGGGCGTAGATCTCTCCCTTTTTTTTTATAAGCAATACGGGTACTCCGCGAGGTCTTACCACGCGCGGTCTTGAGTCGCAAAGCTCCTGCTCGTCAAGGACATAAACCCATGGATCTGAAGGCATAATACCTCACTCCTTAAGGCCCTTTTATATGGACGCTGACATTGATTTTATATTATACACCAGAAGAGGGATTTTGCAAGAAAGGGGCAGACACGGAAGACGTGGTACGGACGCGCGGCAGGCAAGCCCCGGGACCGGGTGCGGCAGAGGCCTGAGGGGCCTTATCAGCCCCGCCTCAATCGCCGGGTTTACTCACATCACCTGAGACAGGCTCAGGGTATCGGATCCTGCCGAGAAACCTGTTGGAAACGCCTGCCACAAGACCAAGCTCCACGGTATGCATGCCTGCGGGCACTTCAACATCCACCCTGTCGCGGTCTCCCACCACGGCCCCTTCAAATGATACGCTCTTATCAGGGGTGGCCTTAAATACGCTCCATGCGTAGGGTTTACCGTCAAGGGAAATCTGCACAACGTATTTCCCCGGCTCTACTCTCTCGGGGGGCATAAGCAGACGCACATAAGCCCTTATGCGAAGAGGGCCGTCAAAACGCACCTTAAGGGGTTTTCCCGTAGTGGATATCCACCACTTCTGATAGCCTTTTGGCACCTTCAAGAGGGTCTTCTCCGCGCCTATGGGGGCCTCGGAGGTCCAGTCCACCTTATCAGGGCCCGAGTAATGACCAACCTTGATACCCACCAGCAGCAGGACTACGGAGATAAAAGCCATGACAATATACTTGGTGGTCTTCCAGTGTACGGTCCTCTTCCATCTGCTCTTCATGATGGCGGGCCAGACCTCTTTCTCGGCGCGTACAAGATCGTTTGGAAAATCAACCTCAACCCAGGGCATGCCGGCCACATTATATGCCTTCATATCAACGGTTGCGCTGATGGCGCGTATGGCCTCTATGCTCCAGCAGTTCTCGGCGCCGTTATCAATAAGCGCGTCGGCCCGTGCCATAAGGTTATGGGCACCTCTCTCGTCGTAACACGTGAGACCAATGCTCTCACCGCGCGATGCCTCGGGGGGCAGGTCTTTACCAAGGTCCACGACTCTGCCTTCCTGCACAGCCACCTTGGTCTGCTCACGCCCTCCGGTGCTTGATGAGTCAAAGGCAAGACCATTGCCTCCCTGCGCAAGGAGTCGGTCCAGTATCTGCGGATGAAAGAGCAGGTCGCAGTTCATAAGCACAAAAGGACCCTCTATCCAGTCTCTGGCGAGCCAGAGGGAATAAAGGCTGTTGGTCTCGTCATAACGGGTGTTCTCAATAAACTCCACTCTCTCGCCAAGAGCCGCGCGCACCTCATCGGCCTTGTACCCCACGATAACAAGGACCTTACCGATACCCGCGTCATTAAGGGCCTCAAGCTGATGTTCCACAAGGGTGGTTCCCCCTACGGTGAGCAGACACTTTGGTTTACCCTTTGAGACACGCTCAAGCCTGCTCCCATACCCTGCCGCCAAGATTACTGCCTGCATATATATACCTTCCTCTAAAAATGAATTAGGGGCTTACTCCCCTTTATTGTTATCTGCATCCTCTGCGCTTTCCTTGAGCTTCCACTCTTCGAGCCCCAGAGGCGGACCGTCAAAGAGCACTCTGCCCTTTCGCATATAAATAACCCTCTCAAAGTACTTAATATGGCGCGTCCCCGGCAGGGCCAAAACAAGAAGGCGTCCATCGGCGCGCTTCAGTATCTCATCAAGACATAAACGGGCCTTCTTTCCGCTGAGACCGGCAAGGGGGTTATCAAGGAGCCACACCTGCGATGTATCGCTGAGAAGTATGCCTCCAAGGCGCAGCAGGCGCGCCTCCAGCCTTGTCATGGCGTTAGATGCTATCTTGTGATCAAGGCCCTTGGTAAAGGTCTCGATTATCTTCGAGACCCCGATATTATCAAGGGTCTCCCTGTCTTCGGGACTGAGACCTTCAGGGCCCGAGAGCCCCAGATGCCTCCACACCCTGAGGGGCGGCAGTATGGGGTCCTGCGGCATATAGGCCACGCGTGTGGCAAGGCCGCCTTCTTTTTTAAAGATCTTTTCCCCGTCCCAGTACACCCGCCCCCTGTCAGGGACCTCTGTGCCGGAGAGAATCTTAAGGAGACTGGATTTACCGCAGCCCTCGGGGCCCACTACCACCACACGGCTCCGCGGTTCAAGGAGCAGGTCCGTACGCCTCAGCCGCGGTCTGCCCTCACGGCCCCGTCCCGCGTCAAGGCCTGCCCGTTCAAGACGAAGCCCAGTTGTCAGCGGCGGCGGTTCCGATGCCTTGGCCGCTGCGATATCCTCGGCGGCCCCTCTCATATAATCAGAGTAAAGACCTATCCTGTCTGCGCAGGCCAGGACCTTGCCTGAGCGTGCTATCTGCCTGCCCACCTGCACCATGCGGCGGTGTACTGTCATGGCATAGGCGATGAATATAAAAAGGTCTCCCGGGGCGATGCTTCCGGCCTTCACCCCCTTGGCCCCCACCCAGAGGGCAAGAGATACGGCAGCGGCAAGTATGACATGAACATATACCGAGGAACGGGCTATCATGGCCGTTATGCGCACGGTCTTACGCGCGCTGGACCAGTTAATCTCGTCCATCTTGAGGTCCATGACCCCTATGTCAAGGCTCTCGGCAATAGCCGCCGCGTAATCACCCTCCTTGCGCCTGAGTTTGCTTGCCGTGCCCGCCACAGGTGTTGAGGTGTAAACGCCGATATAAAGGGCCACAAGACCTGAGACAAGAAATATAAGGGCAAACCAGATAGAGACATAAGCCATAACAGCGCAGGCAGCGAGAAATAGCAGGCCGTTCTGAAGGCCGTGAACCATAATCCCCGAGAGCCCGGCCTTAATGCGTGCGCTGTCCCCGATGATACGCGAGACAATATCCCCTGTTGCCGTACGCTTGTGCAGGGGCATTATTCGGGCGCCTTCCACTGCGGCGGCGCGCATATCATGGGCGGTCTGAGAGGCGAACCTCTTCAGGTTTACACGCTGGCTCATCTCCGCCAGACCAAGTCCCAGCGCAAGCAGGACGTAGATAGCCCCCAGCATAATCACAGGGTTGCCCCAGTCAGGGAAATAGCTCATCAAGAGCCAGCCCTTATATGAGCCGTGGGGAAAGACTACCTCAATAACACCGCGAAGGGGCCAGGGCATGAGCAGGCGGAAAAAGACCACACCTATGGTAGCGGCCGCGCCCCTGTAGAGCCACGAGCGGTGATGTCCACCGTAGGTAAAGAGCGTATTAAAAGCACGGGCTTTTTTCTTACTGGTCCACATTATAAACCATGGCAGAGAGCTTACTGCGTAGAAGGTCTCTCTACTCTGCTGTAATAATTACGCCATGAATCATAGAGGCTCAGACCTTTAAGACCTCTACGCCAGAGGGCAGAGTTGCCGTAAGACCGGCTGCGTAAGAGACAACACCCGCCACATTAAGAGCAGCGTGCCCGGGGTCGTGAAAGAGATGGGCGGACATGGCCCGCCGGAGCTCTCCGTATTTGGCGGGGTTGGAGAGGCTCTCGGAAATAGCCGAGATAAGTTCCGGAATATCAGCGACAACGCTCCCTATCTTTCGGCCGTACGTATCAAGGTCAAGGGCGGGAGAGCGTTTTTTAATTCTTTTCATGAGTTTTGGAATATGCAAAAAGATAATGGGCCTGTCAAGAAGCGTGTACTCAACGGCCACGGAAGACATGTCCGTAAGAAGCAGGTCCGCGGCGTGAAGATAAGGGATAATATCACGCTCCTTTACAATACGCATGGTCTTGCTCTCATATGGGGCAAGCTCGGCAAACCAGTCTATGTCCTTTTTAGGATGATCATGAGGTTTCACAAGGAGGTTCCAGGCACCCTCTGCCTTGCTTATGGCCTCCACGACCTCTACGCCCATTGTATCAAGGGCATTGTGTTTTTCCCCCGTAGGGGCAAATAGTATAGTCGGAAGCGCCGGGTCAAGGCCCATGGAGCGAAGCAGTGCGTCTCTGTCAAGAGTCCCGCCAACAAGGGGGTCTACCTTTGGAAAACCCGTTACCAGGCACCTGGCTCCGCTGTCCCTTACAAGACCGTTGTCTCTGTACTGCTCGCCATGATAACGCCCGGGAAGGCAGAGAAGGTCGTAACGAAGGGCTTTTTCGCGTATGGCCAGGTTTTTCACAGAGACGCCGTGAAATATCTGCACCTTCTTGCCAACGGATTTTGGAAAGAGAGTATCAGAGAGATGAGCCGAGACAAGGACATCAAAGGACTCCGCCCGCACCCTCTCAAGAGAGATTACATGCTCCATATCCACGGGGTAGGGATCGTAAAACCCCGTCAAGTCGTACTCAACCCCGTCTGCAACCTTGCGTTTAAACCCCCCGGATAAAAAGACATCCACATCAGGGTCAGCCGCGAGGATACGGTACACGGGAAGAAAACAGACAAAATGAACCTGCGCGTAACCTGTAAAGAGAACCCTCTTCTTTTGTTTGCTCATAACCTCCGCACCTTTCTGCGCATCTATACTCTACTGCACTGCCCACACATGAACCTGACTTACAGGTCTTAAAACCTGTAAGAGATAAGAGCCGAGAAAACGTTCTTGTCGTATGATTTGCCTTCCGCCTTGTCTGTAATCGCAAGCCCGTCGCGGGCAGCCGCGTTATGAGTAAGTGTCCAGGCAAGGGCCATTGTCCACTGCGGGGCTATCTCGCCCTTTACGCCAAGGCCCACTTTCTGACGGGTATCATTACGGTCAATACGGGTTACGTCAAAGCGTTCCGCTGATTGATATGAGGCGAAACGCACATCATACCTGGCATAGCCTTTCCAACCATCAGCTATTCTCGCTGAGACCTTCACGCCAAAGGTATGCATATTGCGCGACCGGTCCACGTTCTGATTCGTAGCAACGCTGAGGTCCAGGGCATCGCCGTCTCCGTTAAGGTCAACGCCGAAGTTGGGCTCGTCACGTAAAAGAAGCTCCTTACCCACGCTTGTATCAACGCTCTTAAAGAGATAGCTGAAGGTAAGAGACATGGACTTGTAAAGGGCTACATCCAGATCAAAACCCGCGAAGAGATTATCCTCATCGCGTATGGCAAAGGGGTCGTCATAGGTCTTGGACTCATAACCGGCCAGCACATGAGCGGAGACCTTATCAAACTCAAAGGTAGCCTTATCTTTAGCCTCATTTTTCCAGAGACGAAAACCATAACTCACTGTTGCGCTTGCCTTATCGTAATTTGCCGCTGTAAAGACCTCTTCGGCGCTCTGAATAACTGTAGTGCTTATACCGGTGCTGGGCAAATTATCACCATCCAGCGCTCCGGAGAGATAGTTTTTCTTGTATATACTGGGCGAGTACACAAGGGCCAGACCTGCCAGACCGTGTGCCCCCACTTCCTGCGTCATCTCAAGACCAAACTTAAAGTAGTTTTTTTCCGTGTTCTGGGAGTAAATATTATAAGAGAGGGATGGTTTCAGGGAAAACTCACCGCCGCCCATGCCTTCACGCTTGAGAGTGGCGCGAAAACGCGGGGTAAAGATAAGGTCATTTATGGAGTCCATGTCCTTGTAGCGTCCGCTTATCCCGTCTGATGTCCTGTTTGAGTCATAACGTGCGCTCTGCGTGGAAGAGAGCTTATAGACATTGGTATCATAGGCAAAACCCACTCCTGCATCGCCCTTCCACTTCCAGCCGCCTGTACCAGCTGCAAAGACCGAGGTCTGCGAGAGACTCATGAACCCGATAAGACATACAACGGCAATAAAAAGATTAAACCACGGCTTTTTCAGAGCTTTCATCTTGTCTTTTCTCCCTTGACTCTATTAAGAAATTATCCGTCTTTTTAGCCAACGCGGCCCTCATGAACTCAAATCTTAATACTGCCACCCTGTTTATTAGAAGAGAGTTAGAGGCATCTCCTCTCTAAAAACATTACAAAACCCGGTCGTCTCAAGACCTCCACTAAAGATAAAACTTTATAAAAATACTACGCTTTATACTCTTTGTAAAGCACATATGTCACATGTTAACCCTCTTTCGTAAAGGAGTAAAAAAAAGGGCGGAGAAGTTGGTGCGGCAGATAAAAAAGAGGGGCTCGTCAGCCCTTGAATAAGAGTAAGGCAGGGGGCTTAAGAATATCCCGCAGGCACTGATATCTGCGGTGTGAGAAGTTTGACCTACCCCTCAAGAACGCCGGCCTCGATATGCCTCTTTCTTATCTCCACCGCTATAGCGTCAAGGGCCGTAAGGTCTCCTCTGCCGGGCTCTCCCTTAATCTCCATGGGCTCGATATAGTCCAGTTTCAGCCCCGATAAAAAGCCCTTTATCTGCGGCACCATCCTTGAGCCCCAGCCATAGGAGCCGATAATGGAGGCAAACTTCAACTTGGGCTTAAGGGCGTTGGCAAGAAAGACCGCGCTTACCACAAGAGGATGAGCGCCGGTAAGAAAACAGGGCGAGGCAATGACAATGGTAGCCGCGTCTACAAGAGAGGCGGCGTATCTGCCTGTATCGTAAACCGTGAGGTCGAACCTCTCTACCTTTATCCCCTCTTCGGAGAGCGATTCCGTAAGGCGGTCAACCATCCTCTCCGTACTCCCGTGCATGGAGACATAGGGCAGCACAACGGTATTTGCGGCCTCATCAGAGACCCACTTGCGGTGCGTCTCCATGACAAAAGATACGTCCTTATGCACAGGACCGTGGCTCGGGGCGATGTACTCTATATCAAAGTCGCCGAGCATGGTGAGGTGCTTTCTGATTATTTTCCGAAAAGGCATCATAACCTCGGCATAATAACGCTTTATGGCATCATAAACCCTCTCTTCACGGCTGGAATAGAGCTCTGCGCTTGCAAGGTGAGAGCCGAAGAGGTCGCAGCTAAATAGCACTTTGCCCTCTTGAAGATACGTGCACATGGTCTCTGGCCAGTGCACCCATGGCGTGGAGATAAACTCCAGAGTCTTGCCTCCAAGGGGCAGCGTATCGCCGTCCTTAACCACTATAAACCTATCGGCCTCTATGGAGAGGTGACTCATGAGCAGAGTCTTACACTTCTCGTTGGTTACCACCTTTGCGTTTTTATACTTACAAAGAACCTCTGGTATGGCCCCGGAGTGGTCCTGCTCCGCGTGATTGGCTATAATGTAATCAAGAGTGGGTACGTCATCAAGGCAATGCATAAGCGAAGACGTCATGGCAGGGTCCACCGTGTCTATAAGGGCTGTTTTTTCGCTGCCCTTTACAAGGTACGCGTTATAACTTGTCCCGTCTGGAAGAGGCACCAGGGCATCAAAGAGCCGCCTTGAGAAATCAACCGCCCCCACCCAGAAAACCCCGTCCATTATCCTCTTTGAGTTCAACATGCTTAAATATCTCCCTGAAAATTTCCGTTCTTAACCGCTAATATAAGCTCTAATGCCCTATGGTTCCGCACGACACAGCAAACTGCGCCCTGCGCCCTTAAGGGGCGAAGATAATCACCCTTTGATTATCTTAACATAAACGCAGCGGGTTCTCGGACCGTCAAACTCGGCGAGATAAATCCCCTGCCACGTGCCAAGCTGTAATCGGCCTTCCTTTATAATAACCGTCTCCGATGCACCTGTAAGAGTGGATTTAAGGTGACTGTCGGAGTTACCCTCACCGTGTTGGTACCGCGGATCCCTGTGCTCAATAAGCTCAGATGTCTTCATCACCATATCGCTTAAGACATGTGGGTCCGCGTTCTCGTTAATGGTTATACCCGCCGTAGTATGGGGACAAAATACCACGGCAATGCCCTCTTGAACACTGCTTTTACTCAGACACTTCGCTACAAGAGAGGTTATTTTAACAAACTCCGTCCTTTTATCTGTCCTTACGGTGAAATTAGTCATACCACACCCTTTAAAATAGAATTTGTATATGGTAACTTTACTGTATGTTCCCTTTTCTGTCAATGCCCCCTCACCGGCCCAGGCCGGGCCTTGTTGTGGCACAAAAACAAGCCTTTATGGGAGGCACATACAATGCGACCCGTTGAGTGGGAAAAATTATACCGCGAGACCGGCACCGAGCAGATGCCATGGTATTACCCCACGCTTGACCCTGACCTTGAGAGGGCTATGACAAAGATGGGTATAAGGGGCGGAAGAGCCCTTGATATAGGCACCGGCCCGGGTACTCAGGCCCTTGCCCTTGCAAGGCTTGGATTTACGGTAACGGCTACGGATATATCGGAGACTGCAATTAAGAGCTGCCGCGTGATGGCGCAAAAGCAGGGACTATCCGTAGAGTTCAGGCGTGACGATATCCTCAAAAGCACACTTAAGCCAGCCTTTGATATAATATTCGACAGAGGGTGCTTTCACGCCTTACCCCCGGAGAAGAGGCCGCTCTACGCCAGTACCGTACACTCGCTACTGGCGGCAAAGGGTCTGCTATTTCTAAAATGCTTCAGCACAGAAGAACACATGGAGGGAGGGCCCTACCGCTTCAGCGCCGGTGGTATAAGAGAGTGTTTTTCTCCTCACTTCCAGGTTATCTCCATAGTGAAGACGCTCTATCAGGGCACCCTTAACCCGCTGCCAAAGGCCCTCTTTGCCGTAATGAGAGCATTATAAAGTATACATAGAAGATACAATGAGTGATTTTGAGACTGAAGAAAAAGATCTGTTTTTTATGAGTGAGGCCCTCCTGGAGGCGTCTAAGGCCGAAGAGATGGGAGAGGTGCCCGTGGGGGCTCTTATAACACGTGAGGAAGTGATTATCTCACGTGGATATAACAAAAAAGAGAGCGCCTGCGACCCCACGCTCCACGGAGAGATTGTGGCCATAACAGGGGCGGCCCGGGCGCTTGGGGCCTGGCGTCTGGCCGAGACCACGCTATACGTGACGCTGGAACCCTGCCTCATGTGCATGGGGGCCCTTATTCAGGCTCGAGTGCCAAGGCTCGTATTCGGGGCCGCCGATCCCAAGGCCGGGGCCTGCGGCTCGTTATTCGACCTGTCCTGCGATACACGGCTAAACCACAGAATCCAGGCAAGCGGCGGGCTCTGCGAGGCTGAATCACGTCATATGCTGCAGCGGTTTTTTAAAAAACTCAGAAATAAATAATCATGGCATAGAGCCCTTAACCGCACCGGCGGGGTCTATGGAAAGCCTTTAATGGATTAATCAAGAGGAGGTCAAGATGACAAAAGTGGCGGAGCACATATTCAGAGAGTATGACATTCGAGGACTCTACGGCGTAGACCTCACGGACGAGGTGGCCGAGTACATAGGACGGGCCTATGCGGTATATGTGCGAGAGGCCGGGCTCCTGCAAGACCCCATTACGGTAAGCATAGCGCGCGACGTAAGACTTAGCTCTGATTCTCTCCGCGACTCCCTTATAAAGGGCCTCAGAGAGAGCGGCATCAACTGCATTGACATCGGGGTCTGCCCCACGCCGCTGCAGTACTTCTCCATGCAGACCCTGCAGGTAAACGGCGGGTTCATGATTACAGGCAGCCACAACCCCCCTGAGTATAATGGTTTTAAGATAAGCATCGGTAAAGAGACCATACACGGGCTGGAAATCCAGAAACTCGGCGCCATCTTAAAACAAATAATAAAACATCCTCCGAAGATAACAGAAAAGTTGGGCGAGCTGCGCTCCTCTGAGATTATCCCCTCTTACATAGATCACATTAGCGGCCTCTTCAATCTACCCGCACTTGATAAAAACATAAAACTCGTACTTGACAGCGGCAACGGCACAGCAGGCCCCGTAGCCGTACCCCTTATCCGCGACCGCCTTGGCTGTGACGTTAACGACATCCACTCTCAGCCCGACGGCAGGTTTCCAAACCACCACCCCGACCCCACGGTGCCCGCTAACCTCTACGACCTTATCAGTACAGTAAAGGCCAATAAGGCGGATTTTGGCATTGCCTACGACGGAGACGCCGACCGTATCGGCGTTGTAGATGAGCTTGGCAACATCATCTGGGGCGATAAACTAATGGTAATCTTCGCAAGAGATATTTTGGAAAGTACGCCCGGGGCCACGGTAGTTGGCGAGGTCAAGTGCTCGCAGGTTCTGTACGACGAGATAGAAAAGGCCGGGGGCAAGGCCGTAATGTGGAAGACAGGGCACTCACTTATAAAGGCCCGTATGAAGGAGCTTGGCGCGGCCATGGCCGGAGAGATGAGCGGCCATATATTCTTTGCCGACAGGTACTTTGGTTTTGACGACGCTATCTACGCCTCGTGCAGGCTTGTGGAGATACTGGCCAAGAAAAGAATGACAGACCCCGGGGCCACCTTCTCGGGACTCCTTGCAGGGGTACCCGATACGCTGGTAACACCGGAGATGCGCATAGAATGCGATGATGATGAGAAGTTCAAGGTAATCGAAAAACTCGCAGAGGTGCTTGAAAAAAGCACCCCCGAAGCAGGAGAGTTGGAGCTTACGGACGTTATCACCATAGACGGGCTCAGGATGAACTTTGACGGCGGATGGGCGCTCGTTAGGGCAAGTAATACTCAGCCCGTACTTGTAATGAGGTTCGAGGCTACAGATGAAGGACTGCTTGAGAAGGCCAAGGCATTTGTAAAGGCAAGACTAAATGAGGTGGATCCGGGACTGAAGGTGCCTTTTTAAAGGGGTAATATCATAGCGCTACGTTCTTAACGCGCCACAGCGGCCCATCAAAGCCACCCGGTTGCGCACATTCGATAAAAAACTTTCTTTTGGAAAAAAGAAAGTAGGTGACGTGGTCAAGTAAAAATGGACACGCTGTTAAGCGGCCATATGAACCTGCCGCATTTCCTCGAACCGTCTTGGGCTGATGTTGCCCAGATATGAGTGCCGTCTTCTGCTGTTGTAGAACATCTCGATGTAGTCGACTATATCCGTTCTCGCCTCGTCCCTGGTCTTATAATCAGCGAAGAACACGCGCTCGGTCTTCAGCGTGCCGAAGAAACTCTCCGCCACCGCGTTATCCCAGCAGTTGCCCTTCCTGCTCATGCTACACGTCATGCCGAAGGCCGTAAGTAGCTCCTGGAAATCACCGCTACAATACTGAACGCCTCGGTCTGAGTGGTGCAAAAGCCCCGACTCCGGCCTG
>JAJRZX010000124.1 GCA_024275045.1 Deltaproteobacteria bacterium | reverse complement strand
CACCCATGTAGGTGCGCGCCGTTATACGAGATGGTTTGCCGAATGTGTAATCACCAAGGCTCAGCACAGCAAGGCCGTTAACCTGCCCAACTGCCGCGCCCTCGGTCTGCACCATAATGGTGTCTTCCTCAATGTACTCACGGAGCCGGTCCTCTATGCGCGAATGCCTGTAGATCTTTTCCTTAAGGGCCCGCTCCACGTACTCGCCGGTAACAAGCTTCGCGCCATCTGTACCGGCCCAGTAGCTTGCCTCTTCAACAAGGTTCTGTATGTCATTAAAACGAGTGGAGAGCTTTGACTTATCTCCGGCAAGCCTTGAGCCGTACTCCACGACACGTCCAACACCGGTCCTGTCAAAGGGCACAAGGGAGTCCTTGCCGCAGCAGGAAGAGATAAAATAAGCGTACTTCTCGGCGTTATCCCTGTCCCTTGGCATGGTGCTCTCAAAATCAGCCTTTACCTTGAAGAGTTTTCTGTACTCTCTGTCATGGCTGTAAAGGAGGTAATACAAGAACGGATCTCCGATAAGCACTATCTTGATATTAACGGGTATGGCGTCAGGTTTCAGCGTAGAGGTGGAGACAACCTTATACTGCTCCCAGACATCCTCTATCTTAACCTCGCCGTTTTTTATCATGCGTTTAATGGAGTCGTAGACAAAGATGTTTTTTAGTACATCAAGGGCGTTTACAACCAGATAACCTCCGTTGGCCTTATGAATGGAGCCGCCCTTTATCATGGTAAAATCCGTTGAGGCAACACCAAGCTGCACCCTGTACTCAATACGTCCAAAGAGATTATAGTACGTGGGGTTTGAGTCGAAGACCACGGGCGCGCCCGTGGTCTCACCGTGATTAACTATTAGGTTAACCCTGTATCTCTCATAAGGCGGCTCCTGCTTCTGCCCAAGGTTCAGCCCGCCAATGGCAAGGGGCATGGGCTCAACAGGCTTGAACTCATCAATATTGGCGAATATATGGGCCTTTACCCTCTCAAGAAATTCCAGCACCTTGCTGAAGTCACGGAATTTCTCTAAGAGCTCATTAATCATGGGGTTCACAACATACTGCACCATCTCCCTGTCAAGGGCGGCTATCCTGTCTCTTGTATCCTTCTCAATCTTCTTTGCCTCGCGTATAGCCGCAGAGAGCTTATCCTGCAAGAGTTTAAGGTTGGCCTCTATTTTAGACTTTTCCTCAATGGGGAGTTTGTCAAAGACCTCCTGCTTCATGGGTTTGCCGTCTTTTGCCGGCACCATGGCAAGGCCCGATGAGCTCTTACGCAGTATGAGGCCGTGCTCTATGGCGGTTTTTTCAAGCCTTGAGAATATGGCCTTTGTACTCTCCTGCTGTCCGTCAAGTATCTCATCTCGGTGGCTCTCATAATCCTTTGTCTCAAAGACGCGCGGTATATCCCTCTTAAGAGAGGCGATAAGCCCGTTCATCTCCTCCACAAAGAAAGACCCCTTACCAGAAGGCAGCCTGATTGCCATGGGAGTATCAGGGGAGGTAAAGTTATGAACATAACACCAGTCATCAGGACAGGTCTCATCAGCGGCCTTTTTTTTGATAAAGTCCATTACAGTGGTATGCTTGCCCGTACCGCCCTCGCCAAGGACAAATATATTGTATGAGGAATTGCCTATGCCCAGACCAAACTCTATGGAGCGTATGGCCCGTTCCTGACCGATTATCTCATGTAAAGAAGGTAGATCTACCGTGCTCTCAAAAGAAAACTCCGAGGCGTCAAAAAGCTCAGCCAGCTCCTCTACGCCAAGTCTCTCAGATCCTGCCATAATCATACCCCTTCTCTTATTTTGGTTGCAGACTCTTTATAATCAGTGCAAGTGCCCGTGTCCCTGCTCATGCCCCCTGTGCGAAACACTGCCAAACAACCCGGGGCTCTCGCACCCTATGCACTCTGCCTGTAAAGTAGTATAAAATATATGGTGGTCGCGGGCAAGATTTTCGTTAAGTTCCTTGTAAATCTCACCCATGCGCCACCTCTCGCCCTTTACTATATCAATATGGGCGCTCATGGCGTATACGTTATGACAGATGCTCCAGATATGCAGATCATGCACAGAGGCCACCCCCTTTGTGCCTGTCATATCGCGCACTACATTCGTAATATCCACAGCAGCCGGTACTCCCTCAAGGAGTATATTTGAAGAATCCTTTAGTATGCGCCATACGCCGAAGAGGAGAATGATACTTATGAGAATGCTTATTAAAGGGTCTACCGTGGTCCAGCCCGTGTAGTAGATTAAGACAGCGGCAATAATAACGCCCACAGAGGCCGCGGCATCGCCTGCCACGTGTAAAAAGGCGCTCTTTATGTTCATATCGCCTGAGGAGAGAGGGGCGAGCCATATGGCCACAAGCAGGTTTACAAGGAGCCCTATTACGGCCACTACGAACATGCCCGTGCTCTCTATTTCGCGCGGAGAGAGGATCCTGTTATAGGCGCTGTACAGAACAAAGATAACGATAAACAAGAGAGTGAGGCTGTTTATGAAAGCAACAAAGACCTCAACCCTGTGAAATCCATAAGTACGCTTTTCCGTTGGCGGCAGCTCTGAGATGTATATAGCCGTAAGGGTAAGGCCAAGGGCGAATACGTCCATAAAAACATGGGCCGCGTCCGTCATCAGGGCCAGACTATTCGTAAAGTATCCGCCAACAAGCTCCACAAAGAAGATAATGCCCGTAAGCGCTATGGAGACGGCAAGCCTCTTCTTAACCCGCCTCTCTCCGGCAGGGGCCGGAGGGGGCTCACCCTGGCTCATGCCGCACTTCTTTAATATCTTTTCCTCTCTCATATGATCGCCTTCACGGGATTATCCAGATACTCTCCTTCTTTAATAATAGACTGATATCATGGCCCTCGGCAAGGTCTAAATCCCTCAAAACAAAATTTGGCAGCTCCACCTTGAGTATGCATTTCCCTGTATCCACAAACATACTGTGCGTAGTGCCTCTGCCTGTCATGGAGAGTATACGGCCCTCTAAGACATTGGCCCCTCTGCCGTGGCCCATTGCTTTGTCCTTTCTAACAACCGGTATCTCCTCGGGGCGTATGCAGAATGAGACCTCCCGGGCGCCGGT
>JAJRZX010000123.1 GCA_024275045.1 Deltaproteobacteria bacterium | reverse complement strand
CTTGCCCAGTATGGCCGGGAAGATACGCGATGAGCTGCCGTAGGAGTAGTCCATGGCCACCTTGAAGTTGGCGCTTTTTATGGCCTCGCCGTCTATATGGGCCATAAAGCCGCTCTGGTAGGACTCGAATCCGTGTATTGGAAAGGAGAGCTCTCCGGTATCGTCAAGTGCGACTCTGTTAAAGTCCTCCCTGAAAAAGAGCTTTTCAATGGTCTTCTCAAAATTAGGGTGCAGATCCAGACCATTGGTATCAAAAAATTTCAGATCAAGGAGCAACGGGTCAAAGGGCGAACGGCGCGCGTGTATGCCGCCTGACTCGCCTCCGCTTCTTGCAAGAAAACGGCAGACAGGCATGGGTATTACGCCGTAGTCATGGACATCCACGCCTGTGGAGAGGATGCCTGTCATTACGGCCCTGTTAATCATGCGCGAGCCCTTGTGTGCGTCTCTGCTGGTAGAGACCGCGGCCCCGGGCTTTAAGGTGGCGCCGTAGGCGGCTCCGAGTTTCGCGGCAAACTCCGGGCTTAGTTCTATATTGGCAAGTCCGGTGACACCGTAGGTGGAAAATATATTCTTACTCCACCTCTGCCCCCAGATAAGGGAAGAGGCCAGAGTTGCGTCATCATCAACTGTCTTATGTGGCCAGACCTTTACATTGGCCTTTACCGTGGCGTTTCTGCCTATCAGACAGTGGTCCGATACAATGACGCCCTCGGCTAAATGGGCGCCTGCCCGTATCTCCGTGTCTCCGGCTATGACGTTCTCCTGCACATAGGCCTGAGAGCCCAGCGAGACATTGTCCCAGAGCACGGAATCTATGATTACGGCTCCCTCCTCTACGGTACAGCCGCTTCCAATAACAGAGTTTACGATACGCGTCTCCGGGCCTATGCGGCAGTTATTGCCGATGACTACGCATCCTTCAAGGCTTGAGGTGAAATCTATCCTCGAACCCTCGCCTACCCATACGCACTTCTGCCCTGATTCCTTTCCGGGCATGCGCACCTTTACGCGGCCCTCGAGTATATCAAGGTTTGCCTGACGATACTCCTCCAGACTGCCCACGTCTTTCCAGTATCCATCGGCGATGTGACCGTAAATAGGGCATTTTTCCTTTAAGAGGAGGGGAAATAAGTCTTTGCCGAAATCAAAGTCCACACCCTCGGGCACGTACTTCAGCATCTCTTTCTCAAGTATGTATATGCCCGTATTTATGGTATCGCTAAAGACCTCTCCCCAGCCGGGTTTCTCAAGAAACCTCGTAATCTTTCCGCGTTTATTGGTAATAACTATGCCAAAGGGCAGAGGGTTCTCAACCCTTGTAAGCACTATGGTAGCCATGGACTTTCTCTTCTTGTGAAAGGCCAGGGCCTCTTTGAGGTTTATATCCGTTAGCACATCGCCGCTTATTACAAGCGTGGTCTCGGGTTTTTTATACCCCCGCATTGCCGCGGCAACGGCTCCTGCTGTTCCCAGATCCTCTGTGGCGGTAACATAATCCATGGCTACCCCGTAGCTTGACCCATCACCTATATGGTCTGATATGGACTCGGGGTGAAAGTACAG
>JAJRZX010000122.1 GCA_024275045.1 Deltaproteobacteria bacterium | reverse complement strand
CCCGAAGCAGGAGAGTTGGAGCTTACGGACGTTATCACCATAGACGGGCTCAGGATGAACTTTGACGGCGGATGGGCGCTCGTTAGGGCAAGTAATACTCAGCCCGTACTTGTAATGAGGTTCGAGGCTACTGATGAGGGACTGCTTGAGAAGGCCAAGGCCTTTGTGAAGGCAAGACTAAATGAGGTGGACCCGGGACTGAACGTACCTTTTTAAATACACACACCCCCTACTTTCTTTTGGAAAAAAGAAAGTAGGACAAAGAAAACCAATATACAAGAGAACTTAACCTTGTAGGATGGGTGGAGTGAAACGCAACCCATCAATCACAACGTTTAGCCATGCCCCGTAAAATATTTGATGGGTTACACTGCGTTCCACCCAACCTACAAGACTTATTGGTTCGCATATTCTTGTGCCTTTTGCAAAACTTCTGCGACAAGCTCCTGCTTGCCTGAAAAACTTGCAACCTCAATCGCAGAACATAACCCAAACGTGCCTGCACAACTTAACGCAGAACAAACTTCTGCAGGGTTATAATTTTGGAGCCGGTCACGCCATCTACATTTCGCCTTACATGATGCTGAAAACCTGAATGCGTAAAGCTATTCATTAATTTCCATGATTTTTGTTTCAACGAAGATAAAACCACAGAATCAGCAAGATAGGAGCTTTCTACGATTTCAATCATTTCGCGGAATGAGATGTTAATGTTATCTTTTTCATAGCCTGTTATCTGCTTCAGGCTTGCACCGTAACGTAGCCATAAGCCTCTTACGCAATTTACTGCCACACCAACACAGTGAATAAAAAAGGAGCTACTGCCATGGGTAAGATTACCGAGTTTGAAGTTTTCTGCGGATTGGGACTTAACTTTTTTGTAATCGCGGCAGTTACCATTATAGGGGTATTTGCTTACAACATATAAGATACGTAATGCAAGCGGGGCGATACAAAGTATAGCCCCGCTTTTTTTCTCACGCCTTAAAGTCTTTATCCGATTCTGCAGCCCTCTCTCCCTAAATATCCATCCCCACCAAATACAGGCAGCAGGCATAAAAATATAAAACTACGAGCATCTTTTAATACGCTTACACCCCGCACTCAGACGCACTATTCTCGACTTTTATTGATTATATTTAAGACTAAAAAAAGGAGGTTTTTTACTCCTAAAAAAATTAATGCGTCTCATCTAACTTTAATCTTTGTTCTGTATAATGGGTATCAAGTAAGAGGCAAAAGAGAAAAAACAAGGAGGTACCAAACATGACTACTCAAGATAAAGTCGCCATCTTTTTCGGCATCGGTCTTAATCTGGTTGTAGCTACAATCGTTTTAGCTACATCCACAGGCTACATTGCCTGAGACACAAAAAACGGTAAATAAAAAAAAGGAGGTACTGCGATGAAAAGGATAACAGAATTTGAAGTGCTCTGCGGTTTGGGTCTTAACTTCGTAGTAATCGTGGCTGCTACGATTATCGGAGTACTTGCCTACAACATATAGAGCTGAGCACAAGAGTCATACAGGAGACTGGGAAACCAACAGCACGTTGGTTTCCCAGTCTCTTTTTTTCACGCCCTGAAACTTTTAATTCAATTCTCTTTCATTTAAAAAACAGGAGCAAAGACTTTGCCGCGAAGTAACGGCGCCGGTCTTTAGACTCAAGATCAACGCGTACGCACAAGGCTCAGGAGTTCAATGCTTGGCTTATAAAAAATTTATTTTTTTCTGAACTTCAGAACACGTCCACGGCTCTGCTCTGAGAGAAGTATGCCATCGCGCACGGGCAGTATACCCTGAGGAGATCTCAGGCAACTTGCGATAATGCGGAGTTTACCATCCTTGTAAGCAAACAATCGTCCCGTACGGGAGTCCTCGGATATAAGCAGCGCGCCGGTGCCGTCAATGGCAAGCTGATCCGGTTTATTAAGACCGTCAAGCACAGTCTCAAGCCTCCCTCCGCTGTACTTCAGGACTTTACCCGTAGCGGTCTCGGCTATAAAGACCGTACCTTCACTGTCCACAACAATGCCCTCCGGTCTCTTAAGGCCGCGCATCAGGACATGCGACTTTCCCTCTGATGTGAGGCTTATGAGTTTACCTTTTTTTCTGTCCTCCGTAAGCAGGACCTCGTCTTTTGAGATTACGTTAAGCCCCTCAACATAAGGCAGCCTTGCAACTACCCGAACCTGCTTACTGCCAAGGTCATACTCAATTACCCTGCCCCTCTTGGACTCCTCAACAATAAATAATTTTCCATCTCCAGCCCTTATCCCATCGGGCCTGCGCAGGCCATCTATTATAACCTCGTAGCTTCCATCAGAGAGAATGCGCACCACCTCGCCGTGGCCGTGCCCGCGCTCAAGTGTGGCGTAAAGCTTACCATCGCTGGTCATGGTAAGGTTGTCCACTGATGGCAGGCCCTCGGCAAAGACACTGTACTCATACCCCTTGCTGGTGAGTACGTGGGCACAGTTATCTTCAGCAGCGTTGCCGGAGGGCGAAAAGGATAAGAAAAAAATCCCCAACCCAAGATAAACAAAGAAGCTTTTTTTATACGTCTCTTTTGCGCGTATGAAATAATTTTATCTCTACTCATAGGCACTTGCTCCATAAAAAAACAGATTACTTCTCCTGCACAGCCCCGCCGGACTTAAGCTCTGCGCCTGCCATAAGACGCTCAAGTCTG
>JAJRZX010000121.1 GCA_024275045.1 Deltaproteobacteria bacterium | reverse complement strand
TAAAATAATTTTTTCTGATTATCTTCCGTAAAAATCCTGCCGAGGTGGTCATAGGCCGCAGGGGTTGCCACCCTTCCCCTCGGTGTCCTGTTAATAAAACCCTCCTGAATGAGATAGGGCTCGTAAAGGTCCTCGATGGCGTCACGTTCTTCGGAGAGCGCCGTACTGAGGGTATCAATGCCTACGGGGCCGCCTCCAAACTTATCAATTATGGTAAGTAGAATACGCCTGTCCATCTTGTCAAAACCTCTATTGTCAATATCCAACATGGAGAGGGCATCGGCGGCAACTTCGGCGTTTACAACTCCGTCAGCGCGAACCTCGGCAAAGTCCCGCACACGCTTTAGCAGCCTGTTGGCTACTCTGGGTGTGCCACGGGAACGTCCGGCTATCTCCTTTGCGCCATCGGGAGTTATCTTGATATTAAGTATCTCTGCGGAGCGCTTTACAATGGTGGTAATTTCATCGGCGGTATAAAAATCAAGACGCATCACAACTCCGAATCTGTCGCGTAGCGGTGATGATAGAAGCCCCGCCCTTGTGGTGGCCCCTATTAGTGTAAAGGATGAGACATCAAGACGGACGGAGCGTGCCCCCGGTCCCTCGCCTATGATGATATCAATATGATAGTCCTCCATGGCAGGGTACATCATCTCCTCAACCACGGTGGGGAGGCGGTGAATCTCGTCTATAAAAAGACAATCCCTTGCCTCAAGGTTAGTAAGCATGGCGGCAAGGTCGCCTGTGCGCTCAATAGCGGGCCCTGAGGTAACGGTAATGTGGCTGCCAAGCTCGTTGGCCATGATATTGGCAAGCGTGGTCTTACCAAGGCCCGGAGGGCCGTAAAATAACACATGGTCAAGGGCCTCGCCGCGCGCGCGGGCGGCCTCGATAAATACGGCAAGGTTGTTCTTTAATTTTTCCTGACCCACAAAATCTGATAAGGCGCGTGGGCGAAGCGTATTCTCAAAGCCCTCGTCCTCGGCAGTCTTTATGGGCAGTACTGCCTCATCGCTCAACTTTGTCTCCTTTTTTCAGCTGCTTAACTTCTAAATTCATATGCTCCCGCCGTAGGCGGGTTACCTCTTTGATATCTCACGGAGAGATTCTTTTAAGATACCCTCAAAGGAAAGTTTTTCTCCATCACCAAGCCTTTTAAAAACTCTCTCAACTGCCTCGGAGGCAGGTACGGGCTTATATCCGAGGTTCAGGAGCGCAGAGGCCACCTCATCAGCAAGGGCGCTGCCTCTGCTCGGCGCCTCACCGGGCAGACCAAGGGCCGCGACTTTGTCTTTAAGGTCTATGATTATCCTCTCCGTGGCCTTTCTGCCAACACCGGGAATTGTTGAGAGCTTTGCCTTATCCTCCGTTGATATGGCACGAAGCAGATCATCAACGGATAGACCCGAGAGTATGTTTCTGGCAAGCTTCGGCCCTATACCTGATACGGTAATAAAGAGGCGGAAGAGGTCTTTTTCGCCTGAGGTGAGAAAACCAAAGAGTTTTATGGAGTCGTCACGCACAGTGGTATGGACGTGAAGGCTTACTTTGTCACGAAGCTCAGGCAGCGCGGCATAGGTGGATAGCGGTATGGCAAGCTCGTAGCCAACACCTCCAACATCGAGAACCACGGCCTCGGTGCTCTTTTTAATTATAATTCCGCTAAGATGGGCGATCATAAAGTGAGGTCAATCCCTTACCGGGCTTTTTCTATGGATATGGAACGCCAGGATTTTTTTGTATTCCTGCCGGGAGGTCTCCGAGAGAGCCCCTCGGAAGAACGAAAGCAGTGACAGAGCGCCAGCGCAAGGGCATCGGAGGCATCGGCACCGGGCATGTCTTTAATGTTTAGCAGCGAGCCCGCCATCTTCTGCACCTGAGCCTTTGTGGCCCCGCCATGACCTGTAATGGCCAGCTTTACCATACGCGGTGCATACTCATAGACACTCATTGATTTACCGGCCGCAAGGAGCAGGGGCACGGCACGGGCCTGACCAAGGATTATGGAGCTCCTGGCATTTTTGGCAAAAAAAATAGACTCAATGGACATGATATCAGGTCCGTACTCGGAGATGACCTGCTCAAGACCATCCGAGAGGGCCAGAAGCCTCTCGGGCAGCGGCAGACCAGCACGGGGACGAATCTCGCCGTGGCATATAGAGGTAAATGTGCCTCTGCGCTCCGCGCTCTCCTCAATAAGACCATAACCGGTGCTGATGCTACCCGGGTCAATCCCAAGAATTCTCACTGCAGTCCACCCCCGGATTTAGAAAAACAGAAGTATTAAGCAACAAATCAGGCTATGCGCTCCATCTCTTCAGCTGAGATGTCAAAGTTGGCATATACGTTCTGAACATCATCAAGGTTCTCAAGGTCATCCAGGAGCTTCATCACCTTCTCAGCCGTACGGCCCTCCACTTTGACCTCGTTCTTGGGTATCATCGTAAGCTCGCCCTGCTCGTACTTAAGCCCTGCCTCGTCAAAGGCCGTCTTCACGTTATTAAACTCACCGGGCTCCGTATATACCTCGTATATCTTATCCTCTGTGTTGGTCACAACATCATCGGCTCCCGCCTCAATGGCCGCCTCCATGAGAACGTCCTCTGCTATGGAATCCATTGAAAAGACAAAAAATCCCTTTTGCTCGAATATCCATGAGACAGAACCGTTCGTGCCAAGGCTGCCGGCGTGTTTCGTGAATGCGTGACGCACATCAGATGCGGTGCGGTTCTTATTATCCGTCATATACTCTACGATAACCGCCACCCCGCCAGAGCCGTAACCCTCGTAAGTGCCCTCTTCATATGTTGTGCCCTCAAGCTCGCCCGCGCCCTTTTTAATGGCGCGCTCAATGTTATCAGACGGCAGATTCACGGATTTGGCCTTGTCAATGGCAGTTCGAAGACGCGGGTTGCCCGAAGGGTCGCTGCCGCCTATCTTTGCGGCTACAATGAGCTCCTTTACGAGCTTTGAGAATATCTTACCTCTTTTTGCGTCTGTTCTGGCCTTTTTATGTTTAATAGTGGACCACTTGGAATGACCTGACATGAAAACCCCCGTTTACAGTAAAGACTCTTGCTTATATTATTGTTTAAGTTAATGGCAGGTAAAAACTTCTCCAGCCGTACTCGGTGAGATACGCCGTGCCAAAAGCACATTCACCAAAAAATGAAAATAAGGGAAGAAAAAGGGTTAAAGCGACCTCAGTAAGCCCCCCCTTTACAGATATAGTTGTTTAATAACATAAAAGAGGGATTTTTTCAATTTCAATCTTAAAGCCATGCGCGCAAAGAAAAGGCAGAGTAGCGTAAGGTAACAAATAAGAGTTGTATGGTAAACGCAAGGTTGTCTTCCCCTGCTGAGTCGGCAGGGAGCATTAAACGGGTTAGGCAGAGTAGATAAAGGGGTGTGCGGAGAGAGTTCTGTATAGGGCATGAACCACAAGCAAGGTTTAAACGGCTCTATGCCCTGCCCTGTAAGGAGGTGATTTACACATGCTTTGTTTTTTTATCTCCATGGCAATATTAAGGGACTTCATCTTCATGAGCAGAGTATTTCTGTGTACATTCATAAGCCGCGCAGTCTCCACTCTGTTCCAGCCTGTTTTCTCAAGGAGCGATAGAATGTACGAATGTTCAAAAGACCTTACGGCAGCCTTGAAATCACCTGAGTAGACCTCTTTTTCCTTTTCTTCACCTCCTTGCTCTGAGCGAATCTCCTGCGGAAGGTCGGCCTCTGAGGTTAAACCCTCATCAGCGGCAAGAACAACGAGGCGTTCCATGATATTCTCGAGTTCACGCACATTACCGGGCCAGCCATAGTACCGAAGTGTCTTTAAAGCCCCCGCAGACAAGCCGCTCATCTTCCTTGAGTACTTATCCGCGTATTTATGGAGAAAAAACTCGGCAAGAAGCAATATATCAGCACCACGCTCGCGCAGAGGCGGCACCTCAACAGGTATGACGTTAAGACGGTAAAAAAGGTCTTCCCTGAACTCGCCCTTCTCAATGGCATGGCGAAGACTGGTATTTGCTGCGGCGATGAGACGAATATTAACTTTTATTTCCTTATTGCCGCCTACACGTGTAAAGGTCCTGTCCTGGAGAAAACGCAGCAGTTTTACCTGAAGAAAAAGTGGCATGGTGGCTATCTCATCAAGAAAAAGCGTACCTCCGTCGGCAAGCTCTGCCTTGCCTATTTTTTTTGCCGAGGCGCCTGTAAAGGCGCCCTTCTCATGGCCAAAGAGCTCGCTCTCCATAAGCCCTGCCGGCAAGGCTCCGCAGTTGATGGCAACAAAGGGCCCGGCACCCCCACTGCCATTGCTATTATGCACAGCCCTTGCGACAAGCTCTTTGCCTACCCCTGACTCACCTGTAATAAGCACGCTTGATCTGGTCCTGCCAACCTTTTGTATTATCTCATAGATTGAGCGCATGGCAGGTGAAGCGCCAATGATACCGTTACCAAAAACCTTTTCTTTATGCGCCTCTTCCGCAGTAATGACCGATGAAGAGAAACGGGTAACCTTCTTTGATTTATTCTCAAACTCAAGAGGATTGGTCTCAGAAAACCCGGCCAAGGAAAGCGCTGATTTTTCAGAGACTCCTTTAGCGCCCCCTGCCATGGGTATATTCCATGAAAGGGTTCTTCCGGGGTCTTTCTTATCCTTACTCTCATCAAAAGTCTGTGCCGATACTGTCATGATGAAAACCTCTGTAGTAACTTCAAGGAGCATGAGACAAAATAGTTAGAAAGACTCTCGATATGTCATTGATTATTAAGATTATCTATTTTATATCCCATATCCAGACTTTTGTCAAGCATTTGTTTACATTTTTCTTAAATTAATTAAATAAATAATGTAAATAAAGGTAGCGCCTGAATCTGTGAGGGTTTTTTAAAGTGTATGTGCGAGGCTAATATGTAGAGCTGAGCGCCTT
>JAJRZX010000120.1 GCA_024275045.1 Deltaproteobacteria bacterium | reverse complement strand
TTGGTTTTGTATCATGGTGTCAAGAGTTAATGCAGAAAGGGCGACCACGACGGTGAACTGATATCGCCTGCGCCTGTTGAAATTTGTCTCTGTGCCGTGCCATCGGCCTGCATGACGTACAGAGAGCCTGTGCCATTCTCGATTCGGGTAAAGATGATGAACCTTCCGTCCGGTGACCAGGAAGGGGATTTATTGTTGCCGTCATAGGTTAACTGAACCTGTCTACCCCCCTCGGCATCTACAAGCCAGATATTGAAGCTGCCGCCATCGGCGCGCGCATAGGCTATCTTGGTGCCGTCAGGGGACCACGCGGGGCTTGCGTTATACGTGCCTCCGAAGCTGAGGCGTTTAGTCCGTTTGGTTGCCAAGTCTAACACAAAGATATGGGGATTTCCACTTCTATCTGAGACAAAAGCCAACTTTTTCCCGTCCGGTGACCACGTAGGCGAGACGTCAATGCCGTAGTTGGTTGTGAGACGCTCGTAACCTCCTCCGCCAAGCTTTAAGAGGAATAGATCAGGGCTCTTTTTTGTGCTTAGCGTCAACGCTATGCTCTTGCCGTCAGGAGAGAACCTGCCCCCTATATTAATACCCCGTTTGCTTGATAATACCTCGTCATGGCCTGTCTTTATATCAAAGAGATAGAGGTACGGATAACCCCTCTTGTAAGAGGTGTAGATCATCTTCGTACCGTCAGGGGCCCACTTTGGAGAGAGGTTGATGGACCTGTTGGCAGTAATGGGCACCCTGTGCCCTCCATCATAATCAGAGAGGTAGATCTCTTTATTACCTGTTCTTTTTGAGACAAAGAGCAGTTTTGTAGTAAAAATGCCTTTTCGCCCTGTTATCTCCTCGTAGAGCCGCTCTGAGATAAAGTGCGCAACGCGTTCCGGCCTCTTGGGGTTGCCAATAAAACGTTTACTCATTATCATGGTCTGGCGAATGCTGTCAAAGAGCCTTACCTCTACGATAAGCCTCTTATCTCTCAGCCTGAACCTGCCCTCAACAACAGCGTCAGCGCCTATCATGCGCCAGCCCTTAAAGTCCATATCATCAATATCAAAGCCTGCCTCAGAGGGCTCTTCGATAAAGGCGTCGTTAGGCAGAATCCTGAAGACCCCTGAGAATTTCAAGTCCTTTTTAAGCGTGCTCAGCATAATCGCCCCTGTCTGCCTGATGTGCTCCCGCTCTTGCGTGGAGTAGGGATCAGGGCCAAGGTACCGTAACTCCTGAATGGCCAAGGGCAGCCTCTTGATAGAGGGGGCCGCAAGGTCTATGTAAACCTTGGCCTCGGCCCGCTCTGCTCCAAGGCATATGGATAAGGCTAATAAGGCGTATATTATAAAAAATCTCATATCTTACTCACAGCGAGGGCAGAACCTCAGGCCTGTCTCCAGTATATCTTCGGTGAAGTCCTGCGGCAGAGGCGGAAAGGGCGAGGCTTTTTGCACGGCCTTTAGCAGGGAGTCATCGAACTGCCTGCTGCCTGAACCTTTTTCTACCCAGCTCTTGATGAGTTTACCGTCTTTACCTATACGTATTGATACTATTACAGAGACTTTCTCGTTATCAAAGCTCTCAGGTACTATCCAGTTGTTCTGCACACGGTCTCTTATGAGTGAGAAGTATGCCTTGAACTTTATCTCCAGGGTATTGGTCTTAACCCCTGTGGATGATGCGGCCAGAGGCGGTGTCTTTTCTACGGGGGCCGCCTTTATTGAACCCCTTATCCTGGCAAGGCGGCGGGCTCTTTCTTCCGCGGCCTCTCTCTCTTTAATGGCCGCTATTTTTGAGGCTATAAGTTTCTGCTCCTCACTCTCGCGAACCTTCTCGCGAATCTTGCTGATAGCCGTTGAGATTTCTTTTTCATGGGTTTTGGTCTTTTTAACTACCTTTTTCTTTACATGAAGGGGTTTTTTTACTGCTTTTTTCTTGATAACGGGTTTTTTTACGGTTTTTTTCTTTTTCGCACGCCTACGGATAACTTTCTTAACCCTTTTTTTGACGGGACGAGGCGCCGGCTCCACAAGGCTTACCGTGTAGGTAGGGGCGAAGAAGAGCTTCTTGGAGCTGTCCATGAATATAACCAGGGCGGCTAAAGCAATAAGATGCGCCGCTATGGAGATATAAAGGATTTTTTTAAAGACCTTCGGGGTATGGCCGAACAAATTATTCATGTGTTTTTTAAAGACCTGGGACGGGGTTCTGAAAAGGTCTTTTTATGAGACGTGCTCTATATCCACTGTCTCACTGCGGAGTCATCTCTTTTTTGACCTTGATTCGGTAATCATGCCTATCTGAGTTATGCCTGAGCGGCGTATCTCAGAGATGACCCTTACGACCACGCCATAAGGTACTTTTTTATCGGCCTTTAGAAGGACCATGCTCCCGGGTTTCAGCTTGTTTATGGCCTTGAGCTTCTTGCCGAGGCGCGCCGTGGTAAAGCGCTTATCACCAAGGTAAGTGCGCTGCCTGCTGTCTATGGTTACTATTAGAGGGTCTGCCTTGGTATTAACGGCGCTGGCAGTTACCTTTGGCAGATTCACATCAATGCCGGACTGCATCATGGGGGCCGTTACCATGAATATTATGAGCAGAACAAGCATAACGTCTACAAAGGGCGTTACGTTTATCTGCGACATCAGCTGTCTGTCACGCCGGCCGTTAATCGCCATAATACTCTTGTCCTGAAGGTTTAAGGCG
>JAJRZX010000119.1 GCA_024275045.1 Deltaproteobacteria bacterium | reverse complement strand
GCGGGAGTTCATTCCGGGGACTCTGCCTGCTCCATACCTCCGTACTCCCTTGTACCTGAGGTAGAGGCTGAGATAAGGCGTGAGACGGTTCTGCTGGCTCGCGCCCTTAAGGTCGTTGGGCTTATGAACGTGCAGTACGCGGTTAAGGACGGCGAGGTCTTTGTCATAGAGGTTAACCCCAGGGCTTCACGCACCATACCCTTTGTGAGTAAGACCATAGGCGTGCCCCTTGCCCGTCTTGCCACCTCTATCATGGTGGGCAAGACCCTTGAGGACCTTGGTTTCACTGAAGAGGTGCACCCGCCGTACACAACCGTAAAAGAGGCTGTATTTCCATTTATAAAGTTTCCCGGCGTAGACACCCTCCTTGGCCCTGAGATGAAGTCCACGGGAGAAGTAATGGGCATGGGGCGTGATTTTGGAAGCGCATTTGTTAAGGCGCAGTTTGCCGCCGGAAATAATATCGTGCTTGAAGGCTCTGTCTTTATCAGCGTAAAGGATGATGATAAGGAGGCTGTGCTGCCCTTTGCAGAGGCGCTGGAGGGTTTTGGTTTTAATATCCTTGCTACAACGGGTACGGCTGAGTTCCTGCGCAGCAATAACGTAGGGGCCACTCATGTCTGGAAGGTAGCAGAGGGCCGACCCAATATAGTTGATATGATGAAGAGCGGAGAGGTGGATATGGTCATTAACACCACCTTTGGCGTAGAGAGCGTTAAGGACTCTTATTCCCTGAGACGTACTACTCTTGATTACGGAATTCCCTACTTTACCACAGTAGCGGCCGCCCGCGCCGCGGTTCTCGCCATAAAGTCCCTTGTGAAATCCAGACTTGAAGTTAAGTCCCTGCAGGAGTATCATGAGCAGATTCAGGGTCAAAAAGCTTCGAACCCCGCTGAAAAAAGCTGAAAATGCGGTTGCCCTTGATTAAAAGACTTTTTTTCTCCTAAGGTTTCTGATGAAAAAGATATTAAAATCACTGGGCATAGTCTTTGGCGATATTGGAACAAGCCCCATATATACCCTTACCGTTGTCTTTCTCTTTGCAAAACCCACGGAGGACAATGTCATAGGCGTCTTGTCCCTTATGGTCTGGACGCTTATATCCCTTGTTACAGTGGAGTATGCCTGGCTTGCCACCAACCTCAGCAAACGGGGCGAGGGCGGAGAGATTGTGCTCCGAGAGATACTCTCGCCGTACCTGAAATCAGGACGCCAGCTCGGCATCGTATCAATACTTACCTTCATAGGCGTCTCTTTACTTGTGGGCGACGGCGTAATAACACCGGCCATAAGTATCCTCAGCGCGGTAGAGGGCTCGCTGCTAATACCGGTATTTGCCAATACAAGCCAGGACGTTCTTGTAATAGTGGCCTGCATAATCGCCATAGTGCTCTTTGCCGTTCAATCTAAGGGCACTGAGCGTGTGGCAGGCGCCTTTGGCCCTATTATGCTTGTGTGGTTCAGCGCCCTTGCCATCTCTGGTATTGTCTCCATAGTGACCTTTCCCTCAGTAGTAAGGGCTCTAAACCCCTTGCACGGCATAGGCTTTTTAATGCATCACGGTTTAGCCGGTTTCTTTATCCTCTCAGAGGTAATACTATGCGCCACAGGCGGCGAGGCCATGTACGCGGATATGGGCCACCTTGGCAGAATGCCCATTGTAAAGGCATGGAACTTTGTCTTTGTGGCCCTTATACTTAATTACTTTGGGCAAGGGGCCTTTCTTATTACGCATCCGGGCACGAAAAACGTCCTCTACAGCATGATATTCTCTGAGGCAAGTTTTCTTTACATACCCTTTCTCCTTCTAAGCATAGCGGCTACCATTATCGCGTCGCAGGCCATGATAAGCGGCCTCTTCTCCATTGTCTATCAGGCCATCACCACCCGCATACTGCCCATGTTCAAGGTCTCCTACACATCGGCTACCATGAGAAGTCAGATATACATAGGTTTTGTCAACTGGTTTCTCCTTGTCTTTGTTATTATCATTATAAATCATTTCAGAGAATCAGCGCACCTGGCCGCTGCCTATGGCCTTGCCGTTACAGGCTCCATGTCCATTACGGGCATAATGATGTCCTGGATTTTTTACAAGAGGCGCAAACACCTGAAGATGGCCGTGGCAATGGGCATTACGCTTCTTGACCTTATTTACTTTGCCTCCAATACATTCAAGATCCCCCACGGCGGTTACTGGTCCATACTTATCGCCATGATACCATTTTCCATAATACTCATTTACACGGAGGGGCAGAAAAAGCTCTACCGCTCCATGAGGCCGCTGAAACTCGATGTTTTTCTGCTGAGTTACGCCCAGCTGTATGAGAAGCTTGCGAAGATTAAAGGTACGGGGCTGTTGTTTGCCAAGGACGAGGATTATATCGCCTCTTATATTGTTCATACCATGTTCAAGAACAATATAATCTACGAGGATAATATAATCGTCTGCATAGTGCGCCTTGAAGAACCCTTTGGGCTGAATTATTTTTTCAAGGAAGACCTCTCAAAGGGGCTGCGTGTATTTGAGATACGCGTGGGGTATATGGAGGTTCCTGATGTTGCCGGTATCCTTAAGACCGCCGGCATAAAGGCCAAGGTGATTTTTTACGGCCATGATGAGGTGGCCTCCAGTAATATTATCTGGAAGACTTTTTCTCTGATTAAAAAGATTACTCCCACTTATATTCAGTTTTATAAATTACCCCATAATAAACTGCACGGCGTCATCACAAGAGTGGAGATGTAGGCGCTTTTTCAGGCACCTATCCTGCACACCGCATACATATCATGGACATAAATATACAAAGGTTATGGGCTATTTTCTCAACCCTTCATAAACCCCTGTTTTTTGCCGTAAACAACAACTTTGCTCATCTGCATAACCTGAAGGGCCTTGAGCCTATGGCCGTGCCTCTTATTGAGGAGGGGATTTTAATGTTTAACGGCAGCGACGGAGGCATTAAAACGCGTCTTCTGTCTCTGCGTGATATATTTCGCGGTATTGACGCCTCTACACTTGTGGAGAAAAAAAGACGTCTTCAGGAGGCGCTTCTCCTTTTTGGTCCAGGTCTTGAGAAGGACTTTGCGCACTCGGCCTCTCTTAATATAAAACGGCTGCAGGCACCTCTTGGTGAGATAAAAGGAGTTGGCCCAAAGCTTGAGGAGAGATTTTCAAAGAAGGGCCTAAAGACCGTATTTGATCTGCTCTTTTATCTGCCCCGCAGGTACGAGGACCGTACAAAGGTGGTTAAATTACGAGAGCTCCGGGCAGGTGAGTCCATGCAGGCCATAGCCACAGTGGCGGCAGCAGGGGAGGGCGGTTACGGACGGAGAAAAATATTCGAGGTAGTAGTGGATGACGGTACGGCGCTCCTGCACCTGAAGTGGTTTCACTACCGTGCCGCTTATACAAAGAGGTTCAAGCAGGGACAGAAGCTCCTTGTGCACGGTCTTGTGGCTAAGTCCGGTTACAGCAGAGGGTTTGAGATAATTCATCCGGATATAGAGTTTATCTCTGCCGGCGAAGAATCAGCGCCTCACGGCGAGGGTATCGTAGCCGTATACCCGGAGATAGAGGGGATTCATCAGAAGACCCTGCGCAAAATTATCACAGAGGTTGTTACCGGGTATGCTGCGCTTGCAACAGGGGGAGTGCCTGCTGAGATACTGGGCAGGAGAAAGTTCCGTGACCTGCCCACAGCCCTTGTGGAGGCCCATTTCCCAACCTCCATGCCTCGTGATGGTCTGGGCGCAGCAGGGCTTCCGGGTATGGCAGACCTGGCCTTTGATGAGTTATTCCTTCTTGAGACGGCCATGGAGTTAAAACGGCAGTCCATGAGAAAAAAACCCGGGCTTCGCTCTTATAACCTGACTAAGGGCAGGAACGGTCTTGAGGAGCGCCTGCGTGAGATTCTGCCCTTCTCACTAACAAAGGCGCAGGAGTCTGTTATAAGGGAGATTAAGCATGATATGGCGGGAAAGGCCCCCATGAACCGCCTTCTTGAGGGCGATGTGGGCTGCGGCAAGACCATTGTAAGCCTTATGGCAGCGCTCATGGC
>JAJRZX010000118.1 GCA_024275045.1 Deltaproteobacteria bacterium | reverse complement strand
TCGCGGTGGATAAAGGCGTCGCCTGTTAGCATGGCCGCACGCTCTACTGTGTTTTTCAGCTCCCGCACATTGCCGGGCCAGTCATGGTAGAGCAGTAACTCCTGCGCATCGCGTGAGATACCGCGCACCTTTTTACCTGTACGAGCATTAAACTCATGAAGAAAATGACGGAAAAGCAGCGGTATATCGTCCTTTCTCTCTCTAAGAGGCGGTATCTGAATGGTAATGGGCGTTAGTCTGTAGTAGAGATCCTCTCTAAACCTTCCCTCCCTCACCTCTTTGCCAAGGTCTCTGTTTGAGGCGGCTACTACCCTGCAGAGGGCCTTTCTTGATTTACTGCACCCAAGGCGGCGGTACTCGCCGTTCTCCAGTACGCGCAGCAGGTGCGGCTGAACGCTCTGCGGCATATCCCCTATCTCATCAAGAAAGAGCGTGCCGTCCCCTGCTCTCTCAAAGAGGCCCTCCCTGTCAGTAAGTGCCCCTGTAAAGGCGCCTTTTTTGTACCCGAAGAGCTCTGATTCAACAAGGCTCTCTACAAGACCTCCGCAGTTAAAGGTTATAAAGGGCCGCTCAGCCACAGGGCTTGACGTGTGTATGGCACGGGCAAGAAGCTCTTTACCGGTTCCGGTCTCGCCTGCAATGGTAATGGTCTTGTAATAGGGCCCAACCCTGCGTACAAAGTTGAATATATCAAGTATGCGTGTATTTCTACCAACAATACCGTCAAACCTGTATTTTTCAAGGAGATTTTTCTCAAGCTCACCTGTCTCTCTGCGCACAAGGTTCAGCTTCTCTATCTTTGAGACCGTCTCTCTCAGGGATTTTACAGGCAGAGGATGTGTAAAAAAGGCAGAAGCCCCCTCCCTTATGGCGGAGATGGCCATCTCAGGCGTGCTGCCCACCAGTATAACCTCTACCCTGGGATCCCGCTTTTTAAGGGTAATAAGCTCCCTGAGACCACCCTCCACAATGGCTACATCGCATGGCGCGGCCGTAAGCGCCTGCAGAGCCTCCGCGCCATTATCAATGGAACGCACCTTATGCCCCTGAAGCGCGGCCCTCAGCCCACGCTCCTTGCCTCCAAGGGCAAGCAGTATATTAAGCATCTCTATTAACCATTAACCGTAAAACTTCCTTAAGTAAAACAAGTGTATACCTCAATTTATTCGCTCCGCTCTCACTCTCTTGAGAGCGGACACACTCTTAACCTCAAGGCAGCTAAGTACCAATTTATAAATATGCAATTATCCTGCCATGGCAAAAGTTTTTTCTTCTCATATACTCTGCATATGCCGTAAAAAATTCTTTTTCATGGCACATGCTATATGTGTTGACGAAAAGGGGCAATAACTGCTATAATCACAGACTATGGATTTTACCAGGGTTTACACACAGGTTCAGTCTTTAAAAAACAATCTCAATCAGGTACTTCTCGGCAAGAGCGAGATCATAGATGTGGCGCTTACGGCGCTGCTCTCAAAGGGTGATCTCCTTATTGAAGACGTGCCCGGTGTTGGCAAGACTACACTTGCCCACGGACTGGCCAGAAGCATTAACTGTGATTTTCTCCGTATTCAGTTTACCTCAGACCTTCTGCCCTCGGACGTGGTGGGCGTTACCATATTTAATCAGGGCAGACAGGACTTTCAGTTCCGTAAAGGCCCCATATTTGCCAACTTTATCCTTGCCGATGAGATAAACCGCGCTACCCCGAAGACGCAGAGCGCCCTTCTGGAGGCTATGAGCGAGCGGCAGGTCTCTGTTGACGGTGTTACACATCTGCTCCCGGAACCATTCATGCTAATCGCCACGCAGAACCCCGTTGATTTTTCAGGCACCTTTCCCCTGCCTGAGTCTCAGCTTGACAGATTCGCCCTCTCTGTAAAGATAGGCTACCCTGATGCGGAGTTTGAGAAACGCATAATCATCTCCGCAGGAGAGCCCGAGGCCCTTAAATCCCTCACTCCCGTAGTGGACGCTACGGATATCCTGAAAATGCAGGAGGCAGCCTCCTCTGTTACGGTAGATGACGACCTTGTAAACTACATCCTTGCCATAGCGCGCGCCACACGCGTGCACAAGGATATACGCCTCGGCGTAAGCCCGCGCGGGGCAAAGACCCTGTACAGAAGCGCTCAGGCCCACGCAGTGGTAAACGGCAGAGAGTACGCCACACCTGATGACATCAAGGCACTCGCCGTTAATGTCTTCTCGCACCGTATAGTGAGCGCCCTTGGAACACACGGTGAAGAGCTGGAAGAAAACAAGGCCATTCTCTGCGATATCCTCGAAAGGGCTGTCGTACCGGTATAACCAATGAATATTCCGGCAAGCATATCCGCGCCCATAATCTCTCTTCGTCAACGCGGCAGCGCCAGATTGCCGTCATGGGCAAAAAAACTCTTCAATCTCTCACGCTCTGTCCGCGTAACGCGTGAGGGAAAGTGGTACATCCTCGTCGTCCTTGTAACAGGCGCCGTTGCCATAAACACAGGCAACAACCTGCTCTACCTTGTCCTTGCCACCCTGCTCTCCCTTATTATAATCTCCGGGCTTATGTCGGAGTTCACCATGAAGGGTCTTGATATCAGAAGAGAGCAGCCGAGGTACGCCCTTAAAGGGGTCGCCTTTCAGGCATCAGTGCATATTAAAAACAAGAAAAAAATAATCCCCTCAATATCATTCCGCCTCTATGAGCTGCCATGCCGTGCAATGGAGTCAAGGTACTCCTATGTTGTAAAAGTGGGAGCAGGTGAGGATTATACAGCAACGGCTCTGCGTACCTGTATGTCACGGGGGCTTGTGGAGCTGAAGGGGTTTAAGATAAGCACGACCTTTCCCTTTGGGCTTTTTCTTAAATCAAAGCATATTACAAGCCCTGAACAGATAATAGTCTACCCCGCCATTAAACCCCTCTCTGATGTGCGCCTCTTTAGCGGAATACTTACGGCAAGAGGCGAGTCTCGCTGCGCCCGCGGCTCAGGTTCGGAGTTATACAATATCCGTCCCTATACTGAGAGCGATGACGCACGGCACATACACTGGAAGTCCGCGGCAAGGTCGGATTCCCTTATGGTAAAGGAGTTTGAGCAGGAGGCGCATAAAAGCGTAATCGTATCTTTTAAGAACCTCTTGGAAGAAGGCGGCGAGGAAAAGTTTGAAGATAGTGTTGACGAGGCAGCCGGTACGATAAACTTTTTTCTTGAGAGGGGTTACACAGTGGCCCTTGAGACCCTCTCCGGGCTTACGGCCGAGGGCACGGGAAAGGCCCATCTGTACAGGCTTCTTGAGTACCTTGCCTTACTTAAACCGGCCGGTACGGGCACACCTACCATAAAGGTGCGTGAGGTATGAGACTATCCAACTACATGCTGATTATCACCTACTTCATGGCCGGGCTGGGGCTCTATGCCGTTACCCTTGCAGATAACATCGAGCCCTTATTTGTCATTTTTATGGGCTCCGGCATAGTGTTCAGCCTTGTAATGAGGTTATGGAAAAATCGCATTATACCGCGGGGGCTCTGGAACTTCATAGCCCTTTTTATAGTAATCGTCTTTATAGCGGATTTTTTCCTCGGGGGCCGTGACCTTACGGCAAGCGGCGCACGTTTTCTCACCATTCTGCTTACGGCCAAGCTCTTTGATATAAGCAGCAACAGAGACTACGTTATTATCTACGGCACTGTGTTTTTTCAGATACTCGCGGCCGCGGCCTCTACGGTAAGCTTATTATTTCTCCCCGTACTGCTGCTCTTTATCATGGGCACTATCTTTGCCATGATTACCGTTACCATACAGAAAGAGTTTGAGTCTGGTTCCGACTCAGGCGGTGAGCCGCCGCGGGGCCTTCTTGACGCTCCTTTTATCTTCTACGCGGTGGTTCTCTCAAGCATTACCATAACCATAACATTTCTCATCTTTATGATACTGCCGAGAATGGAGGCGGGGTTTTTCCAGCAAAGAAATCAGGAGGCCATAAAGATAGCGGGTTTCTCTGAGACGGTAGACCCCGGAGCGTACGGGCCCGTAAAAAAAGACCCTACCGTAATAATGCGTGTTGATTTTCCGGGTAACCCCACCCGCCCCCACGGGCCTCTGTATTTTCGTGGCACCACGCTCTCGTCCTATGACGGCCGTGCCTGGCACAGGGGTGAGACAAAGGAAAAATTAGTCAAAAAAACCGCCGAAGATTTTATCCTTCCCGTAAGACCACGCGGCAGGGTTATAGAGGAGAGAATCCTCCTCGAACCCCTTGATACAAACGTGCTCTTCACCATGCCCCGCGCGCTGCGTATTCAGGGAAAGTTCACCAACCTCTGGACCGACGCCTCAGGTACCGTGTACCTGCCCTCACCACCCTTTTCAAGGATAGAGTACATGGTGTGGTCATCACCTGCGGCAAAGCTCTCCGCCATGAATGGTGATTTATCAAGGTTTACCGATATATCGGCAGTGGATGAGACTTTTAAGGCACGCATTAAGGACCTTGCACTGGAGATTACGGCAGGCGGAAGCGGTATTGTGGAAAAATCCGCCCTTATAAAAAACTACCTGAAGAATAACTACACCTACACACTTGACCCTGAGTCAGATAAAGACAGGCTACCTATGGAGGACTTTCTCTTTTACTCAAAAGAGGGATACTGCGAGCACTTTGCCACTGCTTTCGCGCTCCTTGCGCGCTCCATTGGGATACCCGCGCGAATAGTTACGGGTTTTTTAGAGGGGGAGTGGAATAAGAGCGGCAGCTACTTTATCGTACGCCAGTCCGATGCGCACAGCTGGGCCGAGGTCTATGCCCCGCCTCCCGCGGGCTGGGTACGCGTAGACGCTACACCTGCCGAAGGATTGTCTCCGCTTCAGCGCGGCACTGAGTTCTCTAATTATATGGATTACCTGCACCTGAAGTGGAACAGGTACGTGGTAAACTTTACCTCCACAGACCAGAAAAAACTGGCCTTTACCTTTCAGGAGAGCGGAGGCAATATAGTCTCTGCCTTTAAAAAAGGTCTGCAGGGCAGCGGCGCTTATACCTTTGCCGTATCTCAGTTTCTCCTTGTCCTGCTTTTGCTTGCCTTTATCGCGCTCCTGGTTATAAAGACACGGTCACGCAGGGCGCGGGAGTACCTGGCCAAGACCCCGGGTTTTTATCTGGATATGTTAAGGGTGCTTAAAAAAAGAGGTCTGGAAAAAGAGAGCGCAGAGACGGCCACGGAGTTTGCCCGAAGGGTAAGCCGCCCGGGTGTTGGAGAACTTACGGAGATATATGAGAGAGTGCGTTTTGGAAGCGGTGAGTGCGCTACAGGGGATTACAGAAGGATAAAAAGCATCTTGCATGGGCTGAAAAAAATGAGCAGACGGCAAGGTTAATGAGAGTCCTTACTTGCTCCGGCAGTAAAACGCCTTACCTCGCCAAGAAGAATCTCCATATCAATTGGTTTAGTAACGCAGCCGTCAAAGCCCCTGCAGAGTATCTCTTCAATATCCGTACTTGAGGCCGAGGCAGTGATTGCAAGTACGGGTATACCGCGAAACCGCTCATCAGCCTTCAGTATCCTCGTAGCCGTTATGCCGTCCATACCCGGCAGGTGAAGGTCCATGAGCACAATATCCGGGGACTGCTCCGCGACAAGCCTTATACCCTCGGCGCCGGTAAGGGCCTCGATTATCTCATACCCCTGAATTGAGAGTATATCTCTAAGCAGCATCATATTCATGGCGTTATCTTCTACAATGAGCACTTTTATCCCATTCTTCTCCACCTATCGCACCTCCCGCTAAAAAAAAACAACCTTACTCATATGTATCCGCACACAGGACTCTTATTCACAAAGCTTCAAATTATCTGTAGCGCCTCCCCGTAAGATAATACCAATTATCACATAGGCAAGAGGCGCAGGTGTATCGTAGACTTATGAGCGCTTCGCTGCCAGCTGTGCTTCTCTAACGGAATCAAGTGTCTTAAGGAGCCGTACCCTGTCCAGAGACTTTCCAATATGGGCGGTTGCTCCAAGGTCCAGGCTGAGACTGCTGTTCTCAGACGATGAGACTATGATTACCGGGATATGCTCTGTCTTTTTATTGGCCTTAAGTTCCTTCAAGACCTCCCAGCCGTCCTTGCCGGGCAGGCTGATGCCCATGATAATGGCAAAGGGCTGCTTCTCAATAGCCATGTTCAGCAGCTCCAGACCATCAGAGACAGTAAGTGTGTCGTATGGGCCGTGAGAGAGATAAATCTCCATAAGATGGTTTATATCAGAGCTCTCTACAGCCATGAGAATAAGAGACCTGTCAGCGCTCTTGGTGTCTACCTGTAGAAAATCCGTAAAGTCCGGCAGTTTTATATCATCTGTTCCCTGGGGGAACTTCATATAAAAAGTGCTTCCCCTGCCCTCCTCTGACTCAAACCATATGGAACCGCCGTGAAGCTCAATAAGGCGTTTTGTAAGCACAAGTCCGAGACCGCTTCCATCGTACTCTCTGTTAAATGATGAGTCCACCTGCTTAAAAGTTGTGAAGAGCGAGTCCTTGTCCGCGCTCTTTATGCCTATGCCCGTGTCTTTTACGCTGAAGACCACAAAGTGTTTAAAGTCTCTCCCGGATGTCTCCTCACTCATCTTCCAGCTTATCTCCACCCTGCCCCCGTCCTTATTGAACTTAACGGCGTTGCTGAGGATATTAAGCATTACCTTCTTGAACTTGGCCTTATCAGCGCGTATCTTGGGCGAGGCCGGTACGGTCTTGGTCTCTATGGTAATGCTGCGCTCATGGGCAAGGGGTCTGATAATACCAAGGACCTCTCCAAGGGCCTCGGTTATGGTAAAGTACTCGGGCATGAGCTCCATCTTATCTACATCTATCTTGGATAGATCTATGATGTTGTTTATAAGGCGCAGAAGCTGCTCGCCGCTTGAATGTATGTAATCCACGTACTGGGCCTGCTTCTCGTTAATGTCGCCAAAGGACTTCTCACTAAGGAGTTCGGAAAAACCAAGAATGGAGTTAAGAGGCGTTCTCAGCTCGTGGCTCACATTGGCAAGAAACTGGTTTTTCATCTTATTGGCCTCGCTTAGCCCCATATTGGCAAGCTCAAGCTCTTTCTGCTTGGACTGCAGCTCCTCATTAGTGGAGCGCAGCTCCTCGGTTCTCTCCCTTACTCTACTCTCAAGTGTGGTGTAATAATCCTGCAGGCTCTTTGTCATGTAATTAAACTCTGTTGCCAGCGAACCAATCTCGTCGTTATTCATAACAGGAACGCGTCCCGTAAAATCTCCCGAGGCAATGGACCTTGCGGATTTTTCAATAGCCAGAATAGGTGCTACAATGGAGCGCCTGAGCGCAAGCCAGAGCCCTATGGCAAGGGCAATGGAGGATAATGTAAAGGCAAAGGTAACGGCGATAATAATCCTTGAGAAGAAACCGCTGCGCTCATAAGAAGAGAGCGCGCCGCCTCGGGACATGCCCACAAGTGTCTTAAGGGTGCTCATGGCGGTTGTAAAGGTCTTATTACCCTCCATCTGCAGGACAGATACGGCTTTATCACGGTCACCGGACTGAGAGATAGCCAGCACCCCGATATGCACGTGCCAGAAGTCATCAAGGTCTTTCAGCATTAGCTTGTACAGGGCCCTGTCCTCGGCAGAGAGATCCATGACGCTGTAGTCATGCAAAAGACTCTCCATGTTTTTTCTGCGCTCAAAGACACGTATCTGAAGAAAACTTCTTGTTGAGGGGTCACGTACAATGGCATAGAGAAAAATTTCCTGACGCGCAGAGAGCAGCTCGCCCTCAAGTCCGGAAAGAGACTCAAGGCGTTTAAAGGAATCAATATACAGCCTCTCTGTTACCTTGAATATCTGCGTGGCGTTATAGAGGCCCACTACGCCGCCAAGACCTATCATAAAGAGCAGTATGATAAAGACGATGGCAAATTTACGCGATATGTCTACATCTTTGAAAAACCACTTCATGAGATATTCTTGTCCTCAAGGGTACGGGGCTCATCAGAGAGAGTTATATCCTCAAGTAAGAGGGCAATCTTGAATATGGTGCCGTCGGGCTCATAGAGGGGAAAGGATTTTATCTTCAGATCTCTGGTCTCGCACATAAAACCATAACGTTTAACAAGGTAAGGGTCGTAATTGATAATAAATTCCGTAATAAAACCATCATAGGACTTGTTAATGGTAGTTACCAGCCCCTGTGCCTTAAAGACGTCGTCATCAACAAAGGTATAACTTCTGGAAAAATCAAAATCAGGGGCTGAGCCGAGAAATCTCTTAAGGAGCAGGTTCACCAGAATACAGGTTCCGCCTTTTTCAAAGACAGCAACACCGTAGGGAAGCTGATTTATTAGCCTGTATGAGTCTTTTCCCGCATCATGCTCTTCCTGCAGTCTCTTTATAAAGGCAACCGAGGTTCCAAGCGCTGCTGCAAGGGCGGTTGTAAACTCACAGCTGTCCTCAGGGGGTTTGGACCTGAAGAGCAGAAGGAGTCTTCCGTAGTCTCCATCTTCTCCCGGGGCCAGGGCAAAAGACTTCAGCCACTTTCCGCCTCTTCGCATGGCCGGAGGATAAACCGCACCCGCCTCACTTGAGAGATCAATAAGCTCTCCGCTTCCGCTGCCGCGGGCCTCTTCCGGCAATATGGAGAGGTCCTTTGAGAGCGTACCCCCGGCCGGGACCGCGGCCTTTAAGAGAAGGACCCCTCTCTCAAAAAGATAAACAAAGGCCCTGCCCGCCCCTGTAAGCTCAGGAACCTGCAGCAAAGCGCCCTCGGAGAGAGTCTTGCTGTTAAAAGAAGAGCCCGAGGTTATGAAAAAATCACCAAGGGCTTTAATAGCCCTTTCCTTTTCATTTATCGTGGACTTATGGTCAGCAATGACCTCTTTCAGTCCCATTAACCTCTCGCCATGTTCTTCGTTTATTGTATTAAGCACACGTGCAAGCCTGCCCGCTGCGCCGCCCATACTCTCCACAAAAAGCTTTTTTTCTCTTCCGGAGGCAATTTCCCTGGCAGTAAACTCAAGGCTCCTGAGAGGTGAGATAAAGCGTGAGTAAAGAAAAATTGAGGCGGTTATAAGCATAAGAACAAAACCCGCAAGGGTTACGAGGAGCAGTACTTTTGTCTCTCTCAAGACCTTCTGCAGCGCGGTATTAATACCAGCGCTTATCCTGTCAAGCCGCTCATCAAGGACTATGACGTCTATATCAATATCATTATGAATAAGCAGCAGCTTATCGTGATTCATATTTATGGATAAAGTCTTTATGTCATCATAGATTTTACGCCATTCGTTAGGAACGCCCTTAAGGTCATCTGCCAGCACCTTGTTGGATGAGGCAAGGCTCGCTGTACCGTACGTTGCCACCATCTCATCTATCTCACCGTTTATGCGGTCAACATCGTTATGCAGGATATTTACCGTTGTCTGCTCAAGGCGGCCCCCGATTACAACAAGGTCAAAGGTATTGCCCAGCCTTGCCACAACCCTGCTGATATGATTCTCAGCGTTGTGCATGGCCTCATAAGTGTCTATGCTCTTGAACTTACCGTAAAAAAGTACGGCTTCAATGGATGAGATTGCCGCGATGGCAAGGAAGAAAAAGAAAAAGACAAGGAGGGTGCCGGATCTGGTTTTTGAGTTTTTTTCCATGGATATCCAAAAAAAGTATTGGGTAAAAGACTGTGCGTGAGTAAAACGGTTAAGCCCTCTTGACAGAGCAAGAGAGAAAAAAGACGCGCCCCGGCCTAAGAGAGAAGCCTTTTCAGACTCTGTAAAAAATCACCTACCCTTAAGGGCTTGGTAAGACAGATATCAGCGCCAAGACTTTGCATTTTCCTGATCTCGTTATCTCCGTAGGCGGTAATGGCTAGTATCTTAATATCTTTTGTGCCCTTATCGGTCTTAAGACGGCGGCAGACCTCAAAACCGTCAAGACGGGGCATCTTTATATCAAGGATAAGCAGGTTGGGGTTAAAGCGCCCTATCTTAATAAGGGCCTCGTAACCGTCGCGGGCTGTTTCTATGATGTACTCCTCTGAAGAGGTCTTGAGGGCCTCGGTAATAAATGTGAGGATAACCTCTTCATCGTCTGCGATGAGAATCTTTTTGGGGCCGGGAAATAACTTGTCTTTTATATTAAGCCTGAACTTATCTACAAATGCCCTGAAATCAGAGCGTTCTATTCTGTAATGCCCTCCCGGGGTTCTAAAGGCAGGAAGTTTTCCTGCGGCAATCCATTTTTTTACGGCATTAATAGTTACATCACAGAACCCTGCTACCTCGCCCGTAGTATATGGTCTCTCAGAATCACTCATCTTGTTATGATAACCGTCCTCTCTCGGGCATTAAGGGCCTCTCTAACCACACCGCGGAGCATACCTCTTATTCTAAATATAAAGGGAAGTTAAAGTTATATTTTTTATATTAGTTACACTTTAATTTTATATTGATAAGAAGTGCAGGTCAAGGCATATGTTAGACTCAGAGCTCTGTATTACGGTCTTTAGAGTTCATCGAGAGACTCCGCTTCAAACCAGTTAAGACCATGTTTGAGATTAACCTTTATTGGAACCGAGAGTTTAATTACGCCCTCCATTTCCTTTCGTACAAGTTTACTTAAGGGTGCAAGCTCATCAAGGCTTGCCTCGAACAAGAGCTCATCGTGAATCTGCAGTATCATACGCGACTTAAAACCGCCCTCCTTAATAGCCCTCTGCAGACTAACCATGGCAGCCTTTATAATATCAGCGCTCGCGCCCTGCACCGGTGAGTTAATGGCCATGCGTCTGCCTGAGTTTCTTACCTGCTCTACGGGACTTCTAAGCTCAGGTACGTACCTGCGTCTGCCAAAGAGCGTCATCGTATAACCGCGCTCCTCGGCCTCTGTTACTGTATCGTCCATGAATTTTTTAACATGAGCATAATGGATAAAATAATTCTCAATATAATCTCGTGCCTCTTCCATTGATATGCCCAGCTCAAGTGAGAGCCCGTAAGGGCCCATGCCATAGATAATACCGAAGTTTATGGCCTTTGCGCGCCTTCGATACTCTGCCGTCACCTCTTTTGTAGATGCAAAGCCGAATAACTCGCTTGCGGTCTTGCTGTGAATATCATCACCTCGTTTAAAGGCATCAATAAGCGCGGGGTCGCCTGAGAGATGGGCAACCAGCCTCAGCTCAATCTGTGAGTAATCGGCTGATAAGAGGGTAAAACCCTCCTTTGCGATAAAGGCCTCTCTTATACGCCCTGCCATGGGACCTTTCTGAGGGATGTTCTGCATATTTGGAGCTGAGCTTGAGAGGCGGCCCGTAGCCGTAATGGTCTGGTTAAATGTGGTATGAATCCTCCCTGTTCTCTTATCAATAAGCTCAAGCAGCCCGTCCACATAGGTGGATTTAAGCTTTGAGAGCTCACGAAAACTCAGCACCATGGCAGGCACCTCATGTACTGCTGAGAGTTTCTTAAGCACAGACTCATTGGTAGAAAAACCGGTCTTTGTCTTCTTAATTGGTTTAAGGTTTAACCTTGTAAACAGAACCTCAGAGAGCTGCTTGGGAGAATTTATATTAAACTCAGTGCCTGCGGCGGAAAAGATTGTACTCTTAATCTCTGCAAGCTTAATCTCAAGCTCAGAGGAAAAATACTCAAGGAGTTCTGAGTTTACTCCTATGCCCTCAAGCTCCATGGCCGCAAGAACATAAGCAAGGGGCAGCTCTATGTCACGAAATAACCCGTAAAGACTCGCGACGCTAAGCTTTTCCAGCAGTTTTGCGGATAATCGGTTAATATTACAGGCTTTTTTGCATAAATCCCTGTAATTGAATTTTTTCATATCAAGGCCCTGCACCATCTCACCGAAAAATTCCAGCACAAGGGCCTCTACGCTGTGCTCTGATTTCGAGGGGTTAAGCAAGTATGAGGCGATGGTCGTATCATTCTGTATACTCTCTGCCGTAAATCCCTGTGTTATGGCGTACCTGAAGAGGTCTTTTGATGAGTCCGTAACTTTTTCAATGGATTTATCCGTAAGAATACTCTTTACGAGCTCGGCAGCCCAGAGAACCTCGCCTCCAAGCGCGTCCTTGAGCTCTATAAATCGTGCCCATTCCGTTCCTGAAGCTATGGACAGGGCTGATACACTCTTATCCTGCTCTACAAGCAGGGTTACAGATGCCGTCCCCTTATCTCCAAGTAGAGAAAGGAGCAAAGGCGCATCAGCCTCTGTGAGAATGGCGTAATCACCCTTAAGATCATCTTTTCCGGCATTGTTATCATCTAAAAGCAGGGCCTTTAGCATATTGGTAAACTCAAGCTCCTTTAAGAGCGCGGCCAGACCCTTTTTATCAGGGCCCTCATACTTGAGCTCTGATAACTCTACATTCAGATCAATATCATCACGAAGTGTCACCAGAGAGTGAGATAAAAAGGCCATATCTTTACCGGCAATAAGTTTCTCTCTCAGCTTTACGGCGCTTATCTTATCTAAATTATCATATATATCTTGAATCGACCCGTATTCATTGACTAATTTTACAGCTGTCTTTATCCCTACTCCTTTTACTCCGGGTATACTGTCAGAGTTGTCCCCGGCAAGCGCGAGCATGTCTCTTATACGCTTTGGAGTAACACCGAACTTTTTCTCTACGTCGTCTTCCTCATACTCCCTGCCCTTGATGTAATCAAGTATCACCGTTCCATCACCAACGAGCTGATAAAGATCCTTGTCGCTTGAGACAATAAAGCTCTTAAGGGACTCTTTTTGAGTGGCCGCCTTTTTTACAAGGGCAGCGATAAGGTCGTCAGCCTCTAAAGAGGGAGATTCAAGGACTCTCACGTTCAAGACTTTTAAGATTTTTTTTATATATGGCAGCTGTGAACTTAGAAGATCAGGCATGGGAGGTCTCGCGGCCTTATATCCCTCGTACTCAAGGTGCCTTACCGTGGGGCCGCGCATATCAAAACAAATAACCATATACTCAGGCGAGTAGTCCTTTAATATCTTGGTAATGGACTGAGTAAAGCCGTATATGGCGTTGGTGTGAAGCCCCTCTGAGTTGCTGAGAGTATCAGGTATGGCATGAAAGGCCCTGTATACAAGGGATGTACCGTCAATTATGAATAATCTCGCGTTTTTTATCATGTGTTTTTTTACCATACTTGGGCCCTCTTAACAATGAATGATATTCAGCCACTTCTTTAGATTGACAGCAAGTCATTGCTCTTATATACTTGAATCATGCTAAAAATACTGCTCTCCATCTTTGCCCTTTCAATCCTCATAATCTCATCAACATCCCATGCGCAGATGCCCATGGGCAGTGTAAAGACCGCAATGTTTATAGTAGACGGTTTTTTTGATGAGACCATGTACATTACCCGCGACCTCACAAGGGATGAGAGCCTTAAAAAGGCCATGAACACAATGCGCCTCAGAAAAGACAAGACTCTCTCGGAGCTGCAGTCTGTACGGCTCATAGAATCTCCGGGCAAGGACAGGTTCGAGCACATTTACAGCATTGTAGAGTCATACAGCGATGCTCAGATAAAGACCATGGCCGGTCAGAGACAAGGGCCGGAGCAAAAAGAGATTACCCGCGTAATCAGAACCATGAAGTCCCTTAAGAAAAAAAAGCTAAAGGCCCTCAGCAGCACCCTTAAATACGAGACCTACCGCGAAAAAAACCTTCGGCCCGTACCCATTGTCGATAAATCGCCCTTTGAGAGCGGCGGCAAGACCGGCACAGGCGGAGAGATCTGGTTCAGGTAGTTTTATCAAGTAACAAGAAGGGTGCCCCCCCTCCCCGCGGCTGCAGGTTTCTGCATGATACACATGCCTGGCCATGATATATCTAAAAACCCCTTACTCATCCTCTCTATCTTTTTTATCTTACTCCCTCATATTCACAGCCCCGAGACATGGCACCAATGATGCCAAAGCCAGGCTTTTTTCATAAAAAAATCGGCTGTGAGGCAAAGGTGCACAAGACACCCTCGCTCCACTGCCGATTCTTATGTTAACCCTTAAGCACCTGCTAAAGGCTTTAGCCCTTTCTTAACTACTTCTTATCTATTAAAGGGATTTGACTCTGGTTTACCCTTTATACCCTCTGCAGCGCCCTCTGAGAAGGAATTAGGCACTCTCATGGCCTTTCCCACACCCTCGCCGCTCTTTTCCGCGCCGCTGTTAACGGTCTCGCAGCCGTACATGGTGGAAAGGCCAAGCATAAATAGAGCTACAATAAGGATTCTAAACATTGAAACCTCCGATTTTTAATTAAAAACCGCGTACCGCAAATCATTGGCCGCGGATTATGTTGCCTTTTTCCACTCCATTAAGAGCACCAACGGCCCTTGCCTTGGAGTACTTTTCCTTTACCTCGTATATCTTTACTCGTCCCAGAACCTCTTCCTCGGAGCCAAGCATCTCACCTGTGTCCGGGTCTACCAGCTCCTCGCCAAGCGAATATACCGTGAACTCGTCTCCAACAGAAGCGCCTGTGCGCTTACCTGCGCTGAGATAAAGGTTGTTGCCCTTTACAAGCACTATCCTACCCTGATATGGGATGTCCTTAAGCCCTTCCACTATGGCTACAACCGCGTTATCTATGGCCAGCTGAGTGGCCTTGCCAAGAGGTGTCTTCTTAAAACCTTTGGTGCCGAAACCAACACTGCCTACGTTAATGCCGAAGTTCATGCCCCCGGACTTGGCCTTACCCTCAACACGTTCTGATGCAAGCACCTCGCTTGTCGTTGTGTCTATAAGGCGGATGATAATACCCACATGGGCCTCTCCCTTGCTCCCGCCCAGATGAACGCCCATGACGGATACGCCCGTGTCACTTCCGCTGCTTGAGCGGTCGTACTCCGTGATAGCGCCTTTTATAAGAATCTGAGCGCTTGTAATCTTGCCTGTACGCGCGCTCTTTGACTTCATGGTGCGCCCGCTTGAGGCGAGATCCTGCTCTCCGATAACATCATTAATTGTCTGTCTCTCAAGGACAACAAACTTGCCGCTCTGAATAAGTGCGTCCGTGAGCTGGTCAGACATGCCGTCGCCAAGGTCCCAGGCACCGCCTGTGCCGTAAGAGGTCTTATTCTCAAAACGCGATACCGCAACCACTTTTTTAAGCGTTCCGGCAGAGGCAGAGGATATAAATACCGTGGCGCCAAAGAGTGAGACGGCAAGAACAATAAATAAAAACCTCGTAAAATACCTCTGTCTCATATTGCAGGTTCCTCCTCTTTTGTTAAGGAATTAACAGGACACAACCATGAATTGTTTGCTTTCAGAGAGTGTAGCATAAAATGTGGATTTTAAAAGGGATAAAAAGTGTACTGAAATAAGTTTTCTTTAAGTGCGGGCCCGGAGCAGCGCCATGCTCTGTAAGCATGTGTTAAAGCGGACAAAAACAGGTTGAAAAGCCTCAGTGTGTGTGTACATATGAAGAAGAATTTTCATTAAGGGGTCTCTCCGCCTTTACCTGGTTTTTCCATCTTAATGACAAACATTAAAAGCGCCGGTATTACTATAATGGTAAAAACAGTGGAGATTGCAAGGCCGCCAAGCACTACGCTGCCAAGTCCTCTGTAAAGCTCAGAACCAGGGCCCGGGGCCACAACAAGAGGCAGCATGCCAAGAAGGCTTGTAAAGGCGCTCATGTATATGGGGCGAAGGCGCGTGCGCGTTGCGGCCAGGACCGCATCTTTATGTGCCATGCCGTCATGGCGGATAAAGTTAAGAGACTGATGCACAATGAGAATGGCGTTATTCACCACCACTCCTATGAGGATAATAAACCCAAGCATGGTGAGGATATCAAGGGGCGACGGGGCTATGAATATATTAACAAGACGCAGCCCGATAAAACCACCCGCAGCCGCAAGAGGCACGGTAAACATGACAATAAAGGGGTAGATAAAGTTACCGAAGAGCGCCGATAAGAGCAGATATGTGATAAGGGCGGCAAGTATAAAGTTCCACTGCAGGGCCTGCCTCATCTCTGTGAGTTTATCTGCGGCTCCGCTTAGCCGTACGTTTATACCTGTTAGTAGGCCGGCCTTTCTCACCCCGGGGATGAGCTCGTTCTGTATCTGCTCCATAACCGACTCAAGGGGCATGTACCTTGGCGGTTTTACCTGCAGAGTAATGGTTCTCTGCCTCTCAAGGTGCCTGATGCTTGTAATGCCGTTTGTTCTCTCAAGAGAAGCAATGGATGATAAGGGCACCACCTGGCCCGACCCTGTAGTCACCTGCGCGTTGTACAGCTCCTCAGGTGTAGTAATATCAGACTCAGCGGACTTAAGAACAAGATCTATTTTTTTACTTCCAGCGGCTTTGAAGTCGCCTATCTGCCTGCCGTCCATGAGCACGTCAGTAATTACACCAAGCTCGCGTACGCTCATGCCAACGGCACGAAGTTTCCTGCGGTTGGGCTTAATGCGTACCTCGGGATAGAGTATCTCAAGGGAGGGTTTGGGGCGTATCTGTACATTTGGTATCTCTTTTTTTAACATGCCGAAAGTCGCGCCAGCGGCCATGACAAGGCGGTTTATATCCGGGCCGCTGAAGTCTATGTCAATGCTTCGCCCTTCGCCGAGATTTGACTGAAATATGCTGGCCTGTGAGCTGATGCCGAAGAACCCGGGGATATTAAAGATGGCCCCCTTGAATAAAGGCATAAGCTCTCTAACCCTTGCCGGGTCCTCGGAGATAGCGCCAAAGAGCGTGAACTGCGCCGAGCCCACGTAAAAGGTATGTTTAATGGCAGGCAGCCCGCCGGCCTCTTTATGGAGGTGCGGCTCTATGGTCTTAAAAATATTCTCCTTCCACACATCACGCTTCTCCGCATATGAGATACCCGGCGGCGGGATGAGAATATTCATCAGCAGGTTGCGGTTGCCCTGAGGCAGGTACTCCATCTTGGGCATTAAAAAATATACGGAACCTCCGGCCAATATAAGTACGATGATTATGGCTATAAGGCGGGTAAGGGTATTGCTTATAACAGAGCCCACCAGGGACATGTAAAGGGCTGAGAGCCTGCTGCCGAATTTTGTAATAACCCCTTTTCCTTTTTTTTGGCCACTCGACTTGTTCATTGAGAAGGACAAAAACTTATTCGAGAGCATGGGTATTACGCTGACAGAGACCAGTAGGCTGATGGAAACGCTGAAAGTGATGGCAAGGGCGATATCTCGAAAGAGCTGCCCGGCCTCGTCTTTCATGAAAATAACAGGCAGAAAAACAGCTACCGTAGTCATGGTAGAGGCAAAGACAGCTCCCCAGACCTCTACGGTGCCGTCATAGGCTGCCTTAAAGGCGCTCTTTCCCATATGCATGTGCCTGTCTATGTTCTCAAGCACTACGATAGAGTTATCAACAAGCATGCCCACGGCAAAGCTGATACCCGCAAGGCTTACGACGTTGAGGTTTCTGCCAAGGAGGCTCATAAATAAAAAGGTGCCGATAACGCTTATGGGGATGGCAAAGGCAACCACAAGTGTTGAGGAGAAACTACCGAGAAATACAAGGAGCGTGATAATGGCAAGCGCGCCGCCGATGAGCATGTTTTTTCGCACAAGCCCTATGGCGCCGTTAATGTACGGACGCTGATCATAGACCCAGGTAAAGGCGAGATTGTTGTCTTTGAGCAGACCGTTGTTAAGGTCTTTTACCACCTCTTCAACCCTGTCCGTAAGCTCCAGAATGTTGGCGTCGGGGGCGGGTTTGATGCCAACGGCTATGCCCTCTTCATCGTTCTGGAACATGGAGACGCTCTCTTTCTCATAACCATAGGCTACTGTTGCCACCTCGCTTAAGAGAATACTCTCCTGACCTGAGTTTCTTATAACAAGTTTTCCAAGTTCCTCAGGCGTGCGTGCCTCTCCAACCGTGCGTATGCGAAAGTCCCTTCGTCCAAGGCCCATCGTACCCGCGGAGATATTTACGTTATCTGTTCTGAGTTTTTCCGAGAGCTCGGAGATGGTAATACCGTATGAGGCAAGCCTCGCGGGGCTTACAATAATGTGCATCTCCTGCTCACGCCCGCCTGCGACCATAAGGTCGGCAACGCCCTCTACACGCTCAAGGCGCTGGCGTACCTCGTTCTCAAAAAACGTCCTGTAAAAATAAATGGATTTTTTATTTCCCGGCAGCGGTTTCAGGATATTCCAGATTACGGGAGAGGTCTCCGTGCCTGCTGCGTTTATCACCGGGCGGTCCACGTTCTCCGGGTACCGCCTCACCTCGTTAAGCTTATTGGATACTCGAAGCAGCGCATCGTCTACGTCCGTCTTAATGGTAAAAGACAGAGTAATGCTCCCTCCGTTATTGGATGAAGTACTCTCCATGCTCACAAGGCCGGTTATGCCCTTTAGGACCTTTTCCTGCTCCTCTATAATATCGCGCTCCACCTCAACAGGCGTGGCCCCGGGCCAGGCCGTGGATACTGCTATCTCCGGAGTAGTAACAGTGGGGCTAAGCTGATAGGGCATGGAAAAAAGCCCGATAAGCCCGAAGATGGCCACGAAAATCACACCCACTATTACGGTGACGGGTTTTCTTATTGAAAATCCTACGGTATCCACAGGCCCCTTTACTTACCTTTATTTGTTATGATTACGGGTTGTCCGGGTCTCAGCCGTTCATTACCCTTTATAACAATCTTCATGCCCGCCTTTAACCCTGCCCCTACAAGTCCGGCCTCAAGGCCCTTATAACCGCTTACGGCAACAGGTATCATCACGGCCTTGCCGTCAAGTACGGCATATACGGCCACTGTGCCCATTACGGAGGTAATGGCGTCGCGATTAATAAGCAGACCTGATATTGACTTTGCAACAGGCAGGCTGACGCTGCCCTCCATGCCCTCGTAAAGGCCCCTTGAGCCCTCTGCGAGGCGTACTTTCACGGGAAAGGTGCGTGTCCTTACATCACCCTGCGGCACTACTGCGTGAACCCTTGCGTTAAAGACCCTGCCCCCGGAGCGGACTTTTACGGGACGCTCTTTTTTAATAAAAGGCAGCGCCTCCTGAGGTACGTTAACAAGGAGATACATCTCGCTGTCATTGCCTAACGTGGCAACAACGGTACCGGGGTTTACCCAATCGCCGCGCTCGACTTTTTTTCTCATTATAATACCGTCAAATGGCGCGCGTATCGACTTATAACCACGCTCTATCTCAAGGCGTTCTATCTCTGCCTTTAACGAACGTGAACGGGACTTCAGTCCATCTACGGTGAATTTATAGGTATCAAAGTCCTGGTCTGAGAGCAGCTTTTTTACGTGCAGTTCCGTAGCGCGCTTAAGGTCGCTCTCGGCCTTCTTAAGCTCTGAGAGGACCTCGTCTCTTGCAGCTTTTTTTGCCTCTATCTCTTTAACAAGGGTATCCGAGTTTATGGAGATAAGCACATGACCTTTTTTTACTTTCATGCCGTCTTCAAAGTACAGTTCCTTAACCTTGCCGCTAATCTCAGCCGCGAGGTTTGATACCTCTCTGTAGTAGATGGTACCGGTAAAATCATTTACAGGTGTAATCCTGCCCTGCTTCAGGGTATCTGTGATGACCTTGGCAGGCGGCTGGCCGCCGCCTTTGCCGGTACCTTTTTGCGCAGAGAGGCCGGCGGTGCCGTACATCATCAGGAAGATAAATAGCAGTGGGGTTAATCGTCTGATATAAGTTGTCATAAGAGAGGCTCCGGTTTTTTCATTCCAGTTACAGGGCTAAATTTCATTATGAAGAGTTCCCGTAGCGTACTGCAGCTCCACTACCGCAAGCTCAAGGTCAAAACGCGCGTTCATTAAAGACCTGTCAGCCCTGAGAAGCTCTGTATTGGCGTCTGTTACGTCTACGTTTGTGGCCACACCGCTCTTGAATTGCTCAAAGACCATCTTGTAGTTCTCTCTTGCAAAGCTCAGCTGCCGTTCAAGAGATTTTATAAGGGCCTCTTTTTCCTGAACGTCATTGTAGGCTTGCCTTACCTGTACGATAATGTCTTTTTTAAGGGCCCGTAACCTCAGCCCCTCTATTCTCAGCTTTGTCTTTGCCTCATTGTACTCTGCCACACGAAGGCCGCCCTCAAATAAAGGGTATGTTAGAACAAGTGTGGCGGAGATGGATTCCTTAAGAAGAAAACTTGTAGTTGGGTTTCTCTCTCTTCTGGAGTATGTTCCGTCAAGTCTGAGGCTGGGTAGAAAACCCGCCCTCGCTGACTTTACTCCTGCCGAGGCTATCTCCCTCTCAAGGGCTGACTCAGAGAGGTCGAGCCTGTTTTTGTAGGCGCTCTGAATGAGCTCCTCTGATGAGGTTGAAAAATCAGCGGTAATGCGCGGATCTTTTAGTGAGACCTCGCCTGTTACAGGAACAAAACGCCTGAAGATGTTCTTTGCATTTCTAAGTGAGGTTTTGGCAGTAATTAGCGCGGCCTCGGCCCCTGCAAGCTCAGACTCTGCCCTCAGCAGATCCGTTCTCGTTGTCACGCCAACCTCAAACCTTGCCGCCGCCACCTCTCTTCTCTCAGTGGAACGTGCCAGAGAGGCCTTCTCAATCTCCACTTCTCTCTCAGCTTTAAGGACATTGAAAGAAGCCAGCGCCGTATTGCGCATAATAGACTCTCCGGCGGCCTTTAGCCCTTCATTGGATTTTTTCACCGAGAGCACCGCTGCCCTTCGTCCGTTCCATGAGGCTCCGCCTTTAAAGAGCGGCTGCGAAAGGAGCAGGTCAAAGCTCTTGCTGCTGTCAGGCTGGAGAAGAAAACCGCTTACCGTCTTTTTTGATGAGAACTTCTGATACTGGCCAAGCGCGGTAAGGTCAGGGAGAAACTCCGAGTCCGCCTTTCTTACACCATCCCTTGCAATAGAGACCTCTGCTCCGGCGATCTCTACGTTCTCGTGTCCAAGCACGGCCTGCCTGTAAGCTTCCTTTAAAGTAATAAGAGTTCCGCTGCTCTGCTGCCCGCCGTCTGCGGCCTCGCAAGACCCGGCAGAAAATATAATAAACAAACCAAGCGTCAGCACAAAAGCAAAGACCATGTAAGGATTGAAACCCTCTGCCGCGCCCCGGCATTTACATACTTTTATTTTCATCATCTCCGCCTCCTGCTGATACCATCAAAAAATATATCCACAAAGGTCTGTGCAGCCTCGGAAGTTGTACACTTAAAGTACTTCTTCAGCCCGTATATCTCCTGGCTCATAACATAATGAAAGACCATGCCGAGAAAGGCCCTTGCCGCAAGCCTGGGGTCTATATCCCTGAACTCGCCTTTTTCTATGAGTTCCTTTATATTAACTTCAAGAAACTCGATTAAATCAAGGCCCTTTGTCTTAATAAATACCTCAGAGAGCGGTGTGGACTCAAGGGCGCTCTGAGTAAGGAGCCTCATAAGGGTCTGGTCACGTGTGTTCTCATTAATAATAAAGAGCGCAATCTCATGAAAAAGCTCCCTGCCCTCTGTACCCTCAATGGCACTGAAGAGCCGCGACCCGCCAAGGTCGTCATCACACTTGGCCGAGATAATGGCCCTGTAGAGTTCTTCCTTTTTTGAGAAATACTTGTATATTACGGCCTCGCTTATGCCTGCCTTATGGGCTATCTCTCTTGTAGTGGTACCCTTAAAGCCCTTTTTTACAAATAAAGCCGTTGCCACCCGTACAATCTGGCTCTTTCTCTTCTCAGCGGTAAGGCGTTTTCTTACTATCATCTTATATTCTCCCGTCCTTAGTAAGTAAGCACTTACTTTATTACACGTTCTTGTCCTTGTCAAGACCAAAACCAACTCCACCCTCATCTCACAGGAGCAGAGCAAGGATAATTAAAAATTAAAATTAAAATCTTGACACAGAGTTCTGTTTAATATGATATTGTT
>JAJRZX010000117.1 GCA_024275045.1 Deltaproteobacteria bacterium | reverse complement strand
TACCAGTACTCTCTGCAGAAGTTACTTGATATGAGCAGTATCTTTGTGGGAAGGGGCAGCGCGAGGTTCATACCCGTAAATAGATTCATCACATTGGGAAGAACAAAGATAAGCCAGAATAAAAGGGCCCCCAGTGTAAAGACCACGGCAAAAATCGGATACATGAGAGCCTTTTTCATGGTTGCGTAAAGCTCTTCCATCTTCTCAAGGTGAGCAGCGGCGTCCTCGAAGCTCTTGTCAAGGCGCCCTGTTTCCTCGCCTATCTTTGAGAGACGTATGAGGATATCGGGAAAGATGTTTTTTTTCCTGGAAAATGCCTGAGAAAAGCTTGCCCCCTGCTCTATATCGCGCCCTATATCCAGAAGGGCCTCATTAAAGAGAGATTTATGCGTTGAGAGAGCAATATCGCGCAATGCCTGCACCACGGGCACACCTGAACGGAGCATAATGGCTATGCTTCTGGCAAACTCTATTACATCACTATTTCGCACCCTCTCGAGAGTAAAAACTTTGCCAAGCCATATCAAGAGAGCACTCCTCTTTCTAAGCCGGAGAAGATACAGCCCCTCCGCGAGAATACTCTCTCTGGCCCCGCCCCTGTCAAGGTCGGCCACAGTGCCCCTTACCACCCTTCCGTCTGAGTTAACAGCCTTGTAGCAATAGTGAGCCCTCATCCCGTTACCCTCCGCACCTCTTCAAAGGTAGTCTCGCCCTCTATGGCCTTGGTGATACCACGGCTGCTCATGCTTACCATGCCGCTCTCAAGCGCGGCCTTTCTCATGGCGTTAATAGAGGCGGCGGAGTATATCATCTCCCTTATCTCATCACTTACAACAAGGACCTCGCCTATGACCATGCGCCCCGCGTAACCTGTTCCGCGGCACCTCGGACACCCTTGGCCCTTCCAGGCCCTTGTAACCTTGCCTGCAAGGTCCTCCTGACCAAGGTCGCTCAGGTACTGCCTGGTGGGAGTAAAACTCTTCTTGCATTTGGGACAAATCTTCCGCACAAGCCTCTGGGAGATTACGGCAAGAAGCGCCGTGGAGAGGAGAAACCTGTCTATCTTAAGGTCAAGGAGGCGCGGAATTACAGAGACAGCGTCATTGGCATGCAGGGTAGTAAGCACGAGATGCCCTGTAATGGAGCCCCTCACTGCCATGCTCGCCGTATCCTCGTCCCTTACCTCTCCAAGGAGCATTACGTCGGGGTCTTGCCTCATAAAACTTCTGCCCGCACGGGCAAAGTCATAACCCGCTTTCTCCGAGACGCTTGTCTGCCTTGTCATGGCCAGCCTGTACTCAACAGGGTCTTCTACGGTAAGGATGTTTTTTTCAAGCAAGTTCAGCTCTCTTATCGCGGAGTAAAGCGTTGTGGTCTTTCCTGAACCCGTGGGCCCGGAGACTACTATCAGCCCATATGGTTTGCTGAATAATTTATTCAGCCCCCCCACATCGCTCTCGGCAAAACCCAGCGCTCTGAGGTTACAGAGCGCGCGGGTGCCGCCAAGAACTCTCATGACTATATTTTCTCCATGCACCGTAGGCACAAGAGAGGTCCTGATGGCAAAGTTCTTACTTAAAAAAGAAAAAGTAAAAGACCCGTCCTGCGGCACCCTCTGCTCCGCTATATCAAGGCGGGATAAAATCTTTATCCTTGAGGCCATGGGGTACTGAAAGACCTTGGGCAGGCAATGTCCGTGCTGCAGCACGCCGTCTATGCGATAAAAGACATGCACAGTCTCATCAAGTGGGGTGATATGAATATCAGTGGCATTTTTTCTGATACCGTCCTGAATCAGCAGCTCTGTAAGTTGAGTAGTGTTCAGGCCCTCTACGGTGGTGCTCTCTTTATTATTATTAACAAGCTCCGTAATATTTTCCTGTATGGGGTTCTCCATGAAAAAATAAACACGCTCAATGGTATTATAAAAACTCTCAGAGTCCACCACATAAACCCTTGGTGCGGCGCCCATCAACTTTGTGGCAAAGTCTATGGCCTCAAGGTTAGTTGTATTTATTATTCCAATAGAGAGCCGGCCCTCTTCTACGGCAAGGGGTATGAGCTCCAGAGAATCAGCCGTCTCTCTTGGGATAAGCTTCAGCGCGGCCTTTGAGATGGTAAAACCATCAAGGTTTATAAACTCAATACCCGACTGCTCGGCCAG
>JAJRZX010000116.1 GCA_024275045.1 Deltaproteobacteria bacterium | reverse complement strand
CCGCCTCATCGAGTCCATCGCGCGACTGGTAAAAGACAAAAAAATCACCGGTATCTCCGATATCCGTGACGAGTCCGATAGAGAGGGCATGAGGGTAGTCATTGAGCTAAAACGCGACGAGGTGGCCGAGGTGGTCCTTAATAACCTCTACCTGCACACGCAGATGAAGACCTCTTTTGGAGTCATTAACCTGGCTATTGTAAATGGGCAGCCCAAGGTACTCACACTCCTTGGACTTATAAAGGAATTCCTCCGCTCAAGAAAAGAAGTGGTGGCGCGCAGAACCATATTCGACCTTAAAAAAGCCCGCGCCAGAGCCCATATACTCGAAGGGCTTAAAATCGCCATTGACAACCTTGATAAGGTGATAAAACTCATCAGGGCATCAAAGTCCCCCCAGGAGGCGCGTACCGGGCTTATCGAGAACTTCTCCCTCTCTGTAATTCAAGCCCAGGCCATACTTGATATGAAACTACAGAGGCTTACGGCCCTGGAAAGAGATCGGATAATAGAAGAGTACGCCCAGATTATGAAACTCATAAAATCACTTCAGGAGATACTCGCAAGCGAGACCCTCCTTGAAGGGATTATCAAAGAAGAGTTTATAGAGGTAAAACAACGATACAACGACGAGAGACGAACCGACATAGTAGAGGACACCGGGGACATATCCATTGAGGACATTATAACTCAGGAAGATATGGTGGTGGCTATCTCAAAGAGCGGGTATATCAAACGCACACCCACGAGCCTCTTCAGGATCCAGCGCCGAGGCGGCAAGGGCAAGCGCGGCATGACCCCCAAAGACGAGGACTTTGTCAAAAACCTCTTCATCGCCTCCACGCACAGCTTTATCCTCTTTTTTACAGATAAAGGCAAGGCTTACGCCCTTAAGGTCTATGACATACCGCAGGGAGGCCCTGCCGCGCGCGGTAAAGCCATTGTTAATATACTTAACGTATCACCGGGAGAAAAGATAACCGCCTTCCTGCCCGTAAAAGAATTTGTGGAAAACAACTACATTGTCATGGCCAGCGAGAGCGGAGTCATTAAAAAAACCGACCTTATGAGTTTTTCCCATATACGCGTAGGCGGACTCATAGCCCTCAGCCTCGACGAGGGTGATAAACTCATAGCCGCGCGCCTTACAGACGGCACCCGCGAGCTCTTTATCGGCACAAGACTGGGCCAGGCCATTCATTTCAGCGAAACCGATGTGCGCGAGATGGGACGTCAAGCCCGTGGCGTGCGCGCCGTGAGGCTCTCAGGAGACGACCGTGTAATATCCATGGAAGTCGCCGATGCCTCGTCCTGCATACTTACCGTTACAGAGCACGGGTACGGTAAGCGTACAAAGTTCTCCGAGTACAGGCTTCAGAAACGAGGCGGCAGCGGTATCATCAACCTCAAAGTCACGGAAAAGAACGGCCCTGTTGCAGGCATACTAAAGGTCTCAGACAGTGACGAGATGATGATAACAACCACCAAAGGCAAAATCATACGCATAGCAACAAAAGGCGTCTCTATTATAGGCAGAAGCACCCAGGGCGTTAAACTCATGGATATCGAGGAGGGAGAAGGCGAAAAAGTCGCGGATATAGCCCTTATCGCAGAAAGAGACGAGGATAAAGAGACAGATTAAAGCAAACCTTTCCTTACTTTCTTTTAGAAAAAAGAAAGTAAGATAAAGAAAACCAATAGGGGAACAAGCGCAGATTCATAAAAACAAATACCTTGTTTCCCACGAAATCTAAAAAAAGAAAGTAAGATAAAGAAAACCAATAGGGGAACAAGCGCAGATTCATAAAAACTAACCTCTTGTCTCCCGCGAAATCTAAAAAAAGAAAGTAAGATAAAGAAAACCAATAGGGGGAACAAGCGCAGATTCATAAAAACTAACCTCTTGTCTCCCGCGAAACTTAGAAAGCGGCCGTACAGATTGCCAAAAAAAACCAAACAAAATTTTATACTGCTGGCCCTTATCACCCTCTCCATCCCATTGCTTGCGGGCTGCGGGAGAAGCACAAATAATGCGCGCATGAGCTACATGGAGGCCGAAGAGCTCCTTGGCAGGGGTAAATTTCTACTTGCCCTTGATAAATACGATTTCGTAGCCAAACATTACGAGAGCACGCCCTTTGCCCCTCTCAGCCTTTACAAAAAAGCCCTCATCTATAACCGTTTCCTGCTGTAAAAAAGAAAGGCCGTCAATGCCTACTACCAGGTGCTCTCAGTATACCCCAAGGCCAAAGAAGCCTATATGGCGCGTAAAGACCTGGCCGCCATATACTCTGCCGCGGGAGACCACACCAAGGCCGTGGAGCAGTATCAGTGGATTCTCGATAGCCGAATCGAACCTTTAAAGGCCGAGGACTACCGGTACACCATTGCCCTTGAGTACTTCAAGATGAACGACCTGGCGCAGGCCGGCACAGAGCTTAAAGAACTCCTTGCCACCGCAGAAAAAAAAGATATTATCGCAAAAGCGCTCTTACTTCAGGGCGATACCTTTTATATCACCGGCAAAACCAACGAGGCGATACAGACCTTCAAAAAAATAATATCGAAACTTCCCGAGGACCCTGCTGCCGTAAAAGCCGCTTTTAACCTGGCAAAGGCCCTTGAGGACACTGATAAAGAAGACGAGGCACTGGCAATCCTTAACTCCCTACGTGATACGTACCCCAACAAAGACGTTCTTGAGAGAACCATAAAGGGCATAAAGACACGGAAAAAAGAAAAAAAGGCAAAGAGGTCAAGAAGATGATACCCATGGAAATAACAGTCCTTGGCGCAGGAAGCTGGGGCACTACCCTTGCCAACCTCCTTGCCGTAAAGGGCTATAAAGTAAAGCTATGGGCCAGAGAAAAAGAGGTTGTAGAGAGCATAACCTCCCGTAACATCAATGAATTATTTCTTCCAGAGATAAAACTCCCGCCTAACCTCACGGCCACGCTCTCTGCCTCTGAGGCCGTCTCAGGCGCCGAGCTCATCCTGAGCGTAGTCCCATCGCACGGGGTACGCGGAGTCTTTGAGACAATTAAAACAAACATACCTCTGGAGGCGCATTTAGTAAGCGCCTCAAAGGGCATAGAGGAGGCAAGTCTTCTGACGCCCTCTGTTGTTATTAAAGATGTACTTCAGAATAATTGCCCAATTACAGTCTTATCCGGGCCATCCTTTGCAAAAGAAGTCTCAGCAGGGCTGCCGGCAGCCGTAAGCGCGGCCTCAAACTCAGCCGAAGAGGCACGGCTGGTGCAGGAGGTCTTTTCCACCCCTGTTTTCAGGGTCTATGCCTGTGATGATGTGCTGGGCGTAGAGCTTGGCGGGGCCCTGAAGAACGTAATCGCCATTGCCGCGGGCATATCAGACGGGCTAAAGCTTGGCTTTAACGCACGCGCCGCCCTTATTACAAGGGGGCTTGCGGAGATAAGCCGCCTCGGCGCTGCCCTGGGGGCTGCGGAACGCACCTTCTCGGGACTCTCGGGCCTGGGCGACCTGGTGCTTACCTGCACCGGGCCCCTTAGCAGAAACTACAGCGTAGGCCTTGCCCTTGGAAGAGGCAAATCCATAGATGAAATCGTCTCCTCCATGCACATGGTGGCCGAGGGCGTCAAGACCTCAAGAGGACTTTTGACCCTTAGTGAGAAAAAAGGCGTGGAAATGCCCATCGCAGGGGCCGTATCTGCCGTAATTATGGGCCAAAAGACCTCAGAAGAGGCGGTTCTGGGGCTGATGACCCGTGAGTTAAAGGCAGAATAAGGGGCAGCGCATAAAGGCGTAAAAGTAAAGACCTTTTCTTGACAGAAGGGCCTTCTTTTGATATTTTGAAACGTCCGGCTCTAAAAAAGGGGCTTATTGCCGGCCCCCGGAGTATCGTCCCTTTTACCGGGGGGCACGGATAAGTATGCGGCGGGATTATTTTTTCAGGTAAAAAATATCCCGTGAAAAAATAAGATATAATTATCAAAAAATAAAGGGAGGTCTCTTATTCATGAAAAAATACCTGCTCGCGCCGGGCCCCACGCCCGTGCCCGAATCCACGCTTATGGCCATGTCAGGTCCTATTCTGCACCACAGGACCCCGCAGTTCTCGGAAATATTTTACGAGACTTAGGAGCTTCTAAAATACGTCTTTCAGACCTCAGGCGAGGTCCTTATACTCGCGTCCTCAGGCACAGGGGCCATGGAGGGTTCTATATCAAACCTCTTTAGCGCAGGCGATGAGGTTATAGCCGTAAACGGCGGTAAGTTCGGAGAGCGCTGGGGCCAAATTGCCGAGGCATACGGTCTTAAGGTGCACTGGCTGAAAGTGGAGTGGGGTAAAGCCGTAGAAGTAGACGCCGTTAAAGAGCTCCTTGATGCCAACCCCAATATAAAAGGCGTGCTTACTCAGGCATCTGAGACCTCTACCACCGTGGCCCACCCCGTACGCGAGATAGCGGCCCTTACCAAAGACAGGGATTGCCTTACCATTGTTGACGGCATTACAGCCGTAGGGGTATTTGACGTACCCATGGACAAGTGGGGCATTGACGTGCTCTTATCAGGCTCGCAGAAGGCCTTTATGCTTCCCCCGGGACTTGCATTTGCCACACTAAGCGAGAAGGCATGGGGCTTTGCAGAGAAATCAGAGTCCAGACGTTACTACTTTGATTTTCCAAAAGAGCGTAAAAAAATCGCGGCAAAGACAACGGCCTACACGCCCGCCGTCTCCCTTATAGTAGGGCTTCGCGAATCTCTCTCCCTTATAAAGAAAGAGGGTCTGCAGAACACCTTTGCAAGGCACGACCGTCTGGCGCGCGCCACCAGGGCCGCCGGACTCGCCCTTGGACTGAGGCTTCTTGCCCCTGATACCCCGAGCAACGCCGTAACAGGCATCTTTGTCCCCGAAGAAATCGACGGAGCCGCGTTTGTCAAGTACCTTCGTGACGATATGGGCGTAACCATCGCCGGCGGTCAGGATCACTTAAAGGGCAAGATAATACGCGTAGCCCACCTTGGATACGCAGATACCTTTGATGTGATAATAGCCGTCTCCGCCATTGAGATGGCCCTTAAGAAATTCGGCGCGGACATAACACTTGGCGCCGGCGTAAGCGCGGCGGAAAATATACTTAGCGAGGTTTATAAATAATGAAGGTACTGATAAGCGACAGCATGAGCTCGCGCGCCGAGGAGATTTTCAACTCACGCGGCATTGAGTGCATAGTGGATACAGGGCTCACGCCTGAGGAACTAAAAGAAAAAATAAAGGACTTTGACGGCCTTGTAGTACGAAGCGCCACAAAGGCAACGCCTGAGATAATAGAGGCCGCCACTAACCTCAAGGTTATCGGCAGGGCCGGCACAGGCGTAGATAACATAAACCTGCCAGCCGCCACAAAAAAGGGCATAGTTGTCATGAACACCCCCGGCGGCAACACCGTTACCACGGCAGAGCACGCCGTATCCATGATGCTTGCCCTCTCGCGGAATATTCCGCAGGCAACGGCCTCCATGAAAGCCGGTAAATGGGAGAAGAAAAAATTTCAGGGCACAGAAGTTACAAACAAGACCCTCGGCATACTTGGCGTGGGCAACATCGGCAGCATCGTGGCCTCAAGGGCTCAGGGACTTCAGATGCAGGTCATTGCCTACGACCCCTATATATCGGCTGAGGCCGCGGAAAAACTCGGCATCTCCGTAGTAACAATGGACGAACTCTTTGCCAGGAGCGACTTTATCTCCATTCATGTGCCAATGACGGCAGAGACAAAGGGTCTGCTCTGCAAGGATACTTTTAAAAAAATGAAACGCGGTGTACGTATAATCAACTGCGCACGCGGCGGCATAGTAGTAGAGGCGGACCTTGTCTGGGCAGTAAAAGAAGGCATAGTAGCGGGAGCGGCCTTTGACGTCTATGAAAAAGAGCCCCCTCCAGCCGACAACCCCCTCTTTGGGGTTGATGAAATAATCCTTACCCCGCACCTTGGAGCATCTACCCTTGAGGCGCAGGAGAACGTAGCCGTAGCCGTATCAGAGCAGATATGCGACTACCTTCTTGACGGTACCATCCGTAACGCCATTAACGTACCCTCCGTGCCATCGGAGCTCCTCGCCTCTCTTGCACCATATATATCCCTTGGAGAAAAACTCGGCAACTTTCAGGGTCAGATTCTTGCAGGCGGCATTGAAGAGGTTACCATCGAGTACAGCGGCGATGTGGTGGACCTTGATGTTACGCCCATTACAATAGCCTGCGTAAAAGGCATCCTCTCAGAGGTCCTTGACATGAACGTCAACTTTGTAAACGCCTCTTTTGTAGCCCAGGAGCGCGGCATACGCGTCATAGAGACCAAGAGCTCGCGCAGCATAGACTTTGCCAGCTCCATCACCATAAAGGTAAAGACAAAAGAGGGCGAGGAGCTTGTCGAAGGCGCGCTCTTCGGCAAACGTGAGGCACGCATAGTTCGTATAAACGACTTCTTCCTCGATGCCATCCCCGAGGGCTGTCTCCTCTTGCTGTACAACGAGGATAAACCCGGGGTCATCGGCAACGTGGGCTGCCTGCTTGCGGAAAATAATATAAATATCGCAAGACTGCACCTTGGCAGACAGGCCACCGGGGGCCAGGCCGTCTCTGTCTGGAACATAGATACACCTCTCTCCGAGGAGCTGATGAAAAAGATACTCACCATCACCTCCATACTCTCGGCGCGCCTCATAGACCTGTAACTGACGCGGAGCAATCGGAGCTGAGACCAGTCTGCAACGATTGCTTGCCGGGCGGGGCGATGAACTCTACCGGTGGTTTTTGAACTCAAAGGGGCGATGAGGGGGTGGTGATGAGCGCTTTAAAACCCCCGGCACTCACCCTGGCCCTGCGATTAAGATAGAAACTTTTATAACTCCAAACCGAGACATTGTCTCATAAACAAAAAATACGTTAATGACTACACCTGAAATAATAACACTCCCACACGGCGTTCGGGACATCTTGCCCGAAGAGGTGGTGAAGATAGAGCGCGTTGCAGCGGCCATAAGCGCTCTGTTCACAGAGTACGGCTACCAGAAAATCATCACGCCTCTTCTTGAGTACGAGGAGACACTTTCCCTGGGCATGGGCGGCAACCTAATGGAAAAAGTCCTGAAGTTTATCGACCCCTTTACGGGCCGTGTCCTTGCCATACGCCCTGACATCACGCCGCAGGTAGCGCGTCTTGCGGCAACAAGAATGAAAAGCCATGCCCTGCCGCTAAAACTCTGCTACAACGACAACGCCATCAGGTACGTTGGCCATGGCCGAACCAAACTTCGCCAGATTCCGCAGATAGGCGCGGAGTTCATCTCGGAGAAGGCCGATGCCCGGTGCGATGCAGATATGATTATCATGGCCATAGAGGCCCTCATGGCCGTGGGACTAAAAGACTTTAAGATAGATATCGGGGACGTAAGTTTTCTGAAAAACATACTCTCCGATCTTGATATTAATACATCTCTTCTGCAGGACATTAAGGATGCCGTGGGTTTAAAAGACAGCTCCGGCCTGCGGGCAACCCTTGATGACGCAGGCACAGGCATAAGCGAAGAGGATAAACAGAGACTTGTTGAGATACCCGGGCTATTTGGCACCACAGAGGTTCTTACACGTGCGCGCTCTATAATAAAGAGCAAGGCAGCCCTTGATGTTATTACCAACCTCGAAGAGGTGGTCTCCATAATCAGAGAAAAAGGACTGGCAGACTTTGTTACCATCGACCTTGGCGAGGCCCGTGGTTTTGATTATTATACAGGCGTTATCTTCGAGGGTTTTGCCTCGGGCTTTGGCAAACCCCTGCTTAGCGGCGGAAGATACGACCACCTCCTTGAAAAATACGGCTCTACGCCCAGAGCGGCCACGGGTTTTGCCTTTGAGACGGAAAACATCGTTGCCGCCCTGGAACTTATAGCTCCTGAATAAAATCCCTCTCCCTCTTACTTTCTTTTAGGAAAAAGAAAGTAAGACAAAGAAAACCAGATGGGGACAGGGTGAGGTTTTATTGAAGTTACAGCCTCAGCCCCACGAGACATATTAAAAGAGAGCAGGACTAAAAAAACCCAACGGGGCAGTGAGCTTAATACTTTTAAATACACATCGCATTCCCACGTTGCTTTTAAAAATAAAGAGGTACGGGCCATGGCAAACAACATCGTAATAGTAGGCGCCCAGTGGGGCGATGAGGGCAAGGGTAAGATTGTCGACATCCTCACCGAAGAGGCCGATATAATCGTACGCTTTCAGGGCGGCAACAACGCCGGGCATACGGTTATAGTGGATGGAGAAAAATTCGTCTTCCACCTGCTTCCGTCAGGCATACTGCACAGAGGCAAGACATGTATCATCGGCGACGGCGTGGTAGTAGACCCCGAGGTCCTTGTTGCTGAGATAGAGGTCCTGGAAAAAAACGGCAAATTCGACCCCGCGGGACTTCTTATCAGCCAAAACGCCCACCTCATCATGCCCTACCACAAGACCCTTGACGCGGCCCGTGAACGGCTTCGCGGCGAAGGCAAGATCGGCACCACCAAACGCGGCATAGGCCCGGCCTACGAGGACAAGGTATCAAGGTGCGGAATAAGATGCGGCGACCTGCTAAACGAGAGTGTCTTCAGAAGTAAACTCAAGAGCAACCTGCTCTTTAAAAATCATTACATCGAGACCATGCATCACGGAGACGGTTTTGAGGTCTACGAGATATACAACCGCTACATGGGCTACGCCGATAAGATAGCAAGGCACATTCAAGACACCTCGCTCTTTCTTGATAAGGCCATTAAGGCAAATAAAAAAATACTCTTCGAGGGCGCCCAGGGCACCCTTCTTGATATTGACCACGGCACCTTTCCCTATGTTACCTCAAGCAACACCGTGGCCGGTCAGGCCGCCACGGGAAGCGGCGTGGGCCCAACTCGGCTGGACCGTGTGCTTGGCGTAATAAAGGCATACACCACACGCGTTGGCGAGGGACCTTTTCCAACCGAGCTTGACGGCAGCGACGGCGAGATGCTTCGCGGCAAGGGCGAGGAGTTTGGCGCCACCACGGGCCGGGCCAGAAGATGCGGCTGGTTCGATGGCGTTGCCATGTCTTATGCCGTACGCGTAAACGGCCTTGACGGACTTATCATTACAAAACTCGACGTGCTGGACAGTGTAAAAGAGATAAAAATCTGCACAGAGTACAGCCTCGATGGAAAAACCATAACAGACCTTCCCACGGAACTGGACATCCTCAAAAAATGCAAACCAATCTACGAGACCATGGACGGCTGGGACAAGCCCACAACGGGAATAAGGACTTTTGAAGAACTCCCCGAGAACGCCAAAAAATTCATCAGCAGAATCGAAGAGCTCTCCGGAGTAAAGGCTTTTCTGATATCAGTAGGCGCAGGCCGTGAGGCGTCTATAAAGGTGGTGGAGCCATTCGGGTAGGGAGGGGGGGCTAAGCTTGGTGAGGCATCATAACCCTTGCCTTGACGTAACGAACAAAATGGATAAGCTAAGCAAAGAACAAAGAAAAAATAATATGAGAGCCATTAAAAATAAAGGCTTGTAGGATGAGTGGAACGAAGTGAAACCCATCAAAACAACCCTTAAACCATCCAACCCATCAAAGGTTTCCTTTGATGGGTTTTGTTATACGCCCTGTTTAAGAAAACTCACCGTAGTTGTCTACCTCATGGCCCTGTGTTAAAATTAAAGAATATGAAAGTCTCTCCATAAAAGATATACGCTAACCACGTTTAGAGGCATCTAATGAGCAAATACGAGGTCTGCATCAAGGGCAGCAACTTTCGCATTAAGAGCGATGGTAAGGTAAAGACAAAAAACTTTCACGCGGCAAGGTCAGTAGAGGCACGCGACCCAAGCGATGCCGTACAAAAAGTAATGGCCGGGTTACGGACGGAGCTGCGAGACTCTGTGAGCAACACCGCATCGAATCCGCCGAAGGTGGATGTTGTGGAAGTCACAGAGGTTTACTACTTCCAGGATAATATGGTTGTAGAAAATCTTGAGAATAAAATGCTGCCATGCAAGGGTTTTGACTGGCAGGAATTGGAAGAGCAGGAAGAGGTGGTGAGCAACCCCATGCGGCCTATTGGCGGCAGACCGCCATCGCTTCGAGTGAGGCTGAGAAACAAAGACATACACTACCACTCTCTGCTAATTCATTTTACAAACGGCCTCTATCCCGTGGCGATATTTTTTATGCTCCTCTATCTTGTCTCTGGCAAGGACTCCTTTCGTCATACTTATTTTTATATAATTACACTTGCAACTCTTAGCGTACCATTCTCCTATATTACGGGAATTCTGCAGTGGCGCAAAAAATTTCAGGGTATGATGATAGAAATTTTTTACACCAAGATACGGTACGGCGTACTCATGTTCTTACTGGGCGCCGGTGCCACAATCTGGAATTTTTTTTCACCCGAGATCCTGGCACAGGGAAGTCTACTCACAGCGGTCTTTGTTATACTGAACCTTGCCATATTAGCGCCCCTTGTGTATCTCGGACACCTTGGCGGCATCATTGTCTACGAGGGTGTGGAGAGCTGAAATCTTGACAAAAAAAACTCAGCCTGTATAATCAATATCATTATGCAGCAGGTAATGGTCAGGGACATAGTTGCTTTACATTTTGTAGCCGTCTCAAAAAGGTGGCTTGCCTGCATAGCTGTATCCCGGACCTTTATGTAATCTTTATTAAAGATAATTTATTACAGAGGCCGCGGGTTTAAAACCTGCGGTTTTTTTTTGGAGTTTTTTTATTATGAGACGTCTTACGGGATCAGGGTACTTTTTTGTCATCATCGCGGCGCTGGGTTTCTCCTTCAAATCCATACTGGCAAAATTCGCCTATGGATATGAGGTAGACGCCATGACGCTTATGCTGATGCGGGTGATGATTTCAGTGCCTGTAATTCTTATTACTCTCTTCTGGATGGAGGGACGCGGGGCCTTCAAGGTAACTGCAAAGGAGGTCTTGCTCCTTGCGTTCATGGGTATAGTGGGACTGGGCTTTGCAATGCTCTTTTCTTTTTATTCGCTGGAGCTCATTGACGCCTCGCTCTCCACCCTTGTTGTCTACACATACCCGGCACTCACCGTGGTAATGCTGATGACTTTTTTTGGAGAAAAAGCCGGGGCCGCAAAGTTTATCTCCCTTGCCATTACCTCCGTAGGTCTTATTATGGTGGTACGTGCGGACCGGTTTGATTTTTTTACTCTTAATATCATGGGAGTTGTCTTCGCGTTTATCGCGGCTTTATGTTTCGCGCTCTATAACGTGCTCAGCGAGAAGGTTCTAAAGGGCTTATCACCCATACGTGTGACCTCGTACTGTATGGTATTTCTGGCAGGATTTTTTGGTCTTTTATTTCAGAGCGGCCCATACCCAAGAACCTTAACTGTGTGGGGAATTGCCGGGTTGCTTGCCATATTCTCAGGCTTTCTGCCCTTCATCCTCTTCCTGTACGGTATAAAACGTTTAGGCGCGGCCAGAACGTCAATTATCGGCTCCATCGGTCCTGTCTTTACAGTGCTCTGGGCCTACATGCTACTTGGCGAACGCCTTGACACGGTTCAGATCTCTGGCATGGCCACGGTAATTCTCGGAGTAATGGCCCTTAAGGTCTCCAACCCCGTAAGGCTAATCGCGGGCACAAGTTTGATGGTAAAAGAAAGCATGAAAAGGCTTGGCCGTGTGGGCGAGGGATGAGAATGGATGTTGACGGTAAAAGTCTTTTGCCTTTTATCAAGCACCGATTAAGAGTTGGAGCAGGTAGGAGAACGAAAAAGAGGTTGGGCTTTATTTTGCCCTACCTCTTTTATTGATAAATCAGAAAAACCGCCAGACAAGACTTACCTGAACCTGTCTTTAATAACCACCTCGTCAAGGTCAAGCTGCCCGGGGCGCGGCCAGGGCTCCTTTATACCCTTGCCGATGGCCACAAACATGGCGATAATATGGTCATCGGGCAGGTTGATAAGTCTGCCCACTTGCTCAAAATCAAACCCGTCCATTGGACAGGTCTCATACCCCTTTGCTGTGGCGGCAAGCATTAGCGTCTGGGCTGCGATACCGCAGCTTCTCATGGCCTCGTCGCGCTGCACCTGGTCTTTATCACGGTAATAGGAGTCTATGGCCGGGACTATAAACTGCCGTATTTCCTCAGGCGCGCCGGCCCAGTAACGGCCGGGCTCCTTTTCCCATGCCTTCAGGTCAGCGCATAAGATGATAAGCAAAGATGCGTCCGTAACCTGCGCCTGTCCCCAGGCCACCTCTCTTATCTGCGCCCGAAGCTCCTTATCGGCAACTACAACAAAACGCCAGTTCTGAATATTAAATGCCGTGGGTGAGAGCAGGGCAAGAGAGAGCAGCTCCTTAATTTCATTCTCGGTGATGGTGTGATTTGGGTCATAAGACTTTACAGACCTGCGGGTACGGATAGCGTCTAAGGTCTTCATTGAACTCTCCTGTTATTTTGAAAAAATTTCATAACTGTACAAAAATGGGAACGCACAGTGGGCCGTGGCGGGCCTGCACAACTGCGTCTCAAGCGTAATTATTGTGAGGCTCACGTCTCAGTAAGATAATAAAAACCATTACATGGGTAACCAGAAGAGCCGGTACCAATATCTGCGGGATGAAGAAGGCCGCTCCGAAGTTCCCGTCTTCAATGAAACGAAGACCTTGAGTAACGGCGTTAAGCAGGTCTATCGTACCTTCCACGTTAAATATCCATACCAGTAGAATCGCTCTGGGCCACCCTCGACGTAAAGCAATGACAGCTGTGAGCGCCAGCAGAGCAGCAAGCAAGTCACCATAAGCTGCGGGGTGCGCAAACCTCGGATCCAGCGGCCGCGCGGTTACGCCCGGAATCAAAAAAGCAAGTCCAACAAAACGAAAACAATGCAAGAGAAGAAGAGGGACAAGCGCCCTTGCTCGCGGCAGTGGAGCAAGCAGGGGCATAACATACCATTTGGCTATGAGGCCGTAGGTGGTGAGGCCGATGAAGATACTGAGAGGCAGGATGAGATATACTGGAATCTTCAATACCTCCGATTTGTCTTCTACAATTTCATGGGGTAGGTAAGGCCCACCCTGCCCGACTCTGGAAATGCGGAGATTGCTACAAGGGCTTTCGCAGTACCAAACCCAAAACTATTGAGGGTACGAATTATAGATAAATGTTGTGCCGTCTTTACGAATGCCTATAACATTATAGCTGTCTTTACGGCCACCCTGTTCCATTCCCGGAGTGCCTACGGGCATTCCCGGCACCGCCAGTCCTTTAATGTCAGGGCGCTCTTTCAGCAGACGTCTGATATCAGAGGCCGGCACATGGCCTTCGATTACATAACCTTCCACCATCCCGGTGTGACACGAACGTAAGAGAACCGGTATCTCAAGCGTATCCTTAACTGATTGCATATCCGACCTTTTCTCTGTGGTGATATTAAAACCATCCTTTTCCAATACCTCTGACCAGCTCGTACAGCACCCGCAGTTAGGGCTCTTATAGACCTTTACATCTGAGGCCAATGCGCCTGAAGCAAGAATGAATACCATAAGTAAACCTAATATAAGGGCATGGGTTCTTTTAATCACGGAAGTCTCCTTTGTGTTATCTGTGGCTATAAGCCTTGTTGGTTCAGTAATACGAAAAAACCATTACATTAAGTATAGCAGGTTAAACTCAGCCTACCAAAAATTATCTAAGCGGCCTTAAAAAAGGTGGGCTCGGCCCACCAAAAGATCTGATAAAAAGTGGCAGAGTATGTGGCCCCGAACCCGTTACCACAAGTTTTTCGCTTCATTAGTTAACCGGTGACAAGAACGAGGGTTCTGTGTTGCTCTCTAATTCACGCCGCAACGTACTGGCGAACATCCACCTGGACACCCTTCTTTGCCGCCTCTTCCGCCGCAATGAGGAGCCGTGCTGTAATCTCCTCGCCTACATATTCCTCTCCGCAGTTAGCGCAAATCTCTGCCGGAACACCCTTGATAACCAGTGTCGTCTCGTCCCGCTCAAGGGTAACCGTGGCCTTGCCGGGGCGGGTATCACCATTTTTACAAATCAGACACTTCATGGTCTCTTTCTCCTCTTAAGATCAGACCCCCCATTCATCGGAATCCGGTTCATATACCGTGATAACGATAGTTTCCCCTTCATCGGTATTATCCGCCGCAACTACATGCAAGGGACGTTTCCCGGACCATGCCATGACCAACCTGCTTGGATATGGCTTGTCATTATTATACTCTTCTATGACCTCGCCTGTCAAAAGCGCCTGCCGAACATCCTCACTGCTTATCCCACGCTTGAACATGCGCTGGATTGCATGAACCCTGTAGTTCAACCCATTGGTTGACTCATAGGCTCTCGGAAATTATTCATGGCTTTGTTATTTGAGGCCAAGTAAAAGGTGGGCCGTGCCCACCCTACCCAGCTGTCAGAGGCGCAACGCAAGGATACGAATCATACCTGCGGCTCCAGGCGATTGAAACACCTCGAAAGCATTCTCCCGCAGAATAGAAACCAACCATTGCGGAGAGAGGCGGAGCTTCTCGTAGGCGCTGACTTCCTGTCTCCAACATGCGCCATCTCTCTCGAGCAAGATGTCGTGGACGGTAACGTGGGTATCCCCGTACTCTAAAAAACAGGTGAGTATCCTACGAACATCGCTTCGGACATTAATAAACCTGTGCACGTCAGATAGAGGTTTTGTATAATCCCGAAAGGTCAAAACGAATCTCCCGCCCACACTTAGCTCGGCTGAGACCATACTGATAAGTCTTGTTACGGTATCGGCATCCGCAAGATGTGTAATTGTATCCCCCATACATAGAACAACATTGGGCCGTCCGGTCAGATACTTCTGAAACAAGAGCAAATCCGCTCGAACAGTTGTAATCGGCAAAGACGCACGTTGATGATTCAACTCATCAAGCAATTCAATACACGTATCCATGGCCAAGACGTTGAAACCGCGACACGCCAAGGGCACTGCGTGCATCCCAAAACCAGCTCCAAGGTCAACAGCAAGACCTCCGCTTGAAGGGACAATACCACTGCTGTCCAGCTCAGACGAGCCGGTCTCTATGGCAGACTCAACCCCTCCAACCATCCAAGCGTACACCGGACCAAGATGACGCGTGTAATGCTCTTGTACAGAAGTCAAAGGTTTACCAGCCTCCTCTCTTGTACGTGTATGGGTATAAAATTTATATGGGCTTCAGTTTAGCAGGGTGGGCTCGGCCCACCAAAAAAATCTGTGGAAAAAAGTGGCGGAGGGTGAGGGACTCGAACCCACAAAGGCTTTCGCCCGCCAGTTTTCAAGACTGGTGCCTTACCATTAGGCTAACCCTCCGAAGGGAATATATGATGTGCGGCGAAAAATTATCTCAAATCAGATAGGATATTCAGAGGCAGACCCTCTGTGTGTACCCTGTCTGCAATCAGGTCATAAAAATATTAGCCTTTTTTTTCTATTTTTGCAAGACCCCCCATGTAGGGGCGAAGTACATCAGGCACGGTGACGCTTCCGTCCTCGTTCTGATAATTTTCCAATATAGCAACAAGGGTGCGGCCAACGGCAAGGCCGGAGCCGTTTATGGTATGAACAAAGTTGGGTTTACCGCCCTTTGCCCTGTACCTGATGCCTGCCCTGCGGGCCTGAAATGCCTCAAAATTACTGCACGAGGAAATCTCCCTGTACCGGGCCTGTCCGGGCAGCCAGACCTCAATATCAAGGGTCATGGCAGCGGAAAAACCAAGGTCCCCGGTGCAGAGCGCGACTACCTGATAGGGCAGTTTCAGTCTCTTCATAACCTCTTCGGCGTCACGTGTCAGGGCCTCAAGCTCCTGATAAGAGGTCTCCGGACGGGTGAATTTTACAAGCTCAACCTTATTGAACTGGTGCTGGCGTATAAGCCCCTTTACGTCACGGCCATATGAGCCCGCCTCTTTTCTAAAGCACGGTGTATAGGCCGTGTAATAAAGGGGCAGATTTTCCTCGTCT
>JAJRZX010000115.1 GCA_024275045.1 Deltaproteobacteria bacterium | reverse complement strand
TGCTCCGCCCCTTTTCTTGCTCCCTCTATCGCCCCCCTCACGCCCCTCTCTTTACTCTACCCGCTCATAAATTCTACTCTTTTTTACTCACGCCCCTCTCTTTAAACACGCCCCTCACGCCCCTGATGCCCCTATTTTTACTCACCCCTTACGCCCCATCGCCCCTATTTTTACTCACCCCTTACGCCCCATCGTCCCTTTTCTTACTCACCCCTTACGCCCCATCGCCCCTATTCTTACTCACCCCTTACGCCCCATCGCCCCTATCGCCCCTTTAGAGGACGTAGGTTATGAGAAGTGCGGCCATCACAATAACCGTGAATATAAGAATAATTCCCAACTCCTCTTTATCCAAGAGCCTCGTTGAATAATCTCTCTCTGCAGAGATCTTCATTTCTTTGTTGTAAATAGTTTTTTTAAGATGCCCCAACATAATACCTACCTCCCTATGTCCATTTACCTCCTGTCATATAGATGTAACATCTTGATGTAAGCTTCACTTATATTATAACTCTTTGGGGGGGAAAGACAAGATAAATTTATGATATGGTGAATAAAACAGGTCTTGCCGTGATTATAATGTCACAGAGTGTTGATTTGGGAGGTCTATTCGCTTAGAAGGGAGAGGATTTTTTTGGCCGTAATCTCGCCGCCGTGTATGCTGTCAGGTATGCCGATACCGTGATAAGAGCTGCCCGTAAGGAATAATCCGGGGTTCTCAGCGGTCTTTGCCTCAATCTCAGCCACACGTTCTTCGTGGCCTATGGTGTACTGGGGCATGGCCTTCATCCAGCGGAATATGCGTGTAAAGAGGGGCTCTGCGGTAATGCCCAATATGTCCCTGAGCTCGCCTCTTACCATATCAGTCATTTCCTTATCATTAAGATCAAGGAGGTGTCCGCTCTTTGCTCCGCCTACAAAACACCGTATGAGCACAGAGTCTTCGGGGGCGCGGCCATCGAATTTTACGGAGCTCCATGTGGAGGCCATAATACCGCGTCCCTCGGAGCGCGGTACTACAAAACCAAAACCCGTGAGCGGGGTCCTGAGGTCTTTCTTTTTAAAGGCCATGGTAACTGTGGCCGTGGAGGTAAAGGCGATCTCGCCGAGTTTCTGTGAGAGTCCTTTGTCAAGGCCCTCTACAAGGCAGGATGCAGCGTGGGCAGGCGCTGCTATAACAACGGCATCGGCAAGGATGTTTCTGCCTTTATTCAGGGTCAGCCTGAGCCTGCGGTCTTTTGTCTTCTCAATGCCCTTTACTGCCGTATCTGTCCGAATCTTCACGCCCTTGTTTTTTATCTCTTCTACAAGGGTATCTATGAGCTCCTGCATGCCGTCACGGAGGGTAACGAACATGGTCATTTTTTTACCGCTGCCTGTATTTTTGGCGGCTGCGTGTTTTTTAAATTGCGCCATGCGTCTTACCATGCCGCGTATGAGGCTGCCGTACTGCTCTTCCAGCTCAACGAATTTCGGGAAACTGGACCTTACGCTCATGGTATCCGGGTCCGCTGCATGTATGCCGGCGACAAGGGGCTCCGCGATTTTGTCAAGGACCTCTGCGCCAAGGCGTCTGCGTACAAAGTCTCCGAGGCTCTCGTCGGATTTGTCTTTTCTCTTAGGTATGAATATCTCAAGAAGCATGCGCAGCTTGCCCTTTGTGGATATAAGGGTGCTTAGCGCAAGGGGCATTATCTTTGTGGGTATCATTAGGATAACACCCTCGGGGAGCTCGTGGAGGCGGCCCCTTGAGAGCACGTAGGTCTTTCTAAGTCTGTCGTTGGTTGGCAGGAGTTTGTCGCCGAGACCGAGCTTTCTACACAGTGCCATGGCCCAGGGTTTTTCCGAGATAAAGCAGTCAGGGCCGCCCTCTACGATAAAACCGTCCTCTGTCTCGGTCTGAATGTGCCCGCCCGCTCTTTTTTTGGCCTCAAGTATTATAATCTCAAGCCCGGTTCCCGCGGTCTCTGCGGTACAGAGGCTGTAGGCAGTGGCAAGCCCGGCGATACCGCCGCCTATGATAACGACTCGTTTCATCAGAAGATATCAACGCCGGTTTTTTTGATAACATCGGCGAGAAGGGTCATAAACTCCGGTGTGGTGTTAAGGGAGGTGGTACGTGCGAATTTGAGCCCGGCGTTCTCTGCCGTGGCCTTAAAGAGTATATCTATATCGTAAAGCGTCTCAATGTGGTCGGCGGCAAAACAGAGCGGAACTATGACTACGCCCTCTTTGCCTGCTTTTTTGGCCGCCTCAATGGCATCCTCTGTCTTTGGCCCAAGCCAGTCCACGTTGGAGCTGCCCTGGCTCTGATAGGCTGTTGTGCACTCCACGTCCAGCTTATCTTTGAGGATGTCTGTTGTCTGACGTATCTTCATCTCATAGGCATCGCCTTCAAGGGCTTCTCTTGGCAGGCTGTGGTTTGAGAAGATGACAAGGGCCTTGTTCTTATCCTCGAACCCGCTTAATGCCTCATTAATCTTATTAAGCAGAATAGCTATAAAATCGCGGTTCACATGCCAGTTGGTGAGTATCTTAATCTTTGGCGTATCGCCGAGCTCCACGAGAGTTTTTTCTACTGCGCTGTCGTATTTACCCGTGGCAACAGGTGAAGTGAAGGGGGCCATTACAATGGCAACCGCCTCTTTTATGCCGTCGCTCTTCATCCGGGCGATAACATCAGGTATATAAGGGGCCCAGTTGAGCATGCCCACGTAGGTCTTGTATTTATCGCCAAGTAACTTGCCAACACTCTCGGCCTGCGCCTTTGTTATATCAAGAAGGGGAGATTTTCCGCCTATGAGCCTGTAGCGCTCTTTCATTTTTTCCAGCAGTCCCGAGGGTATATACCTGCCCTTGAGAACATTTTTTATAAAGGGCTCAACATCATCAAGGCTCTCGGCTCCGCCAAAGGCAAGAAACAATACGCCCGTTTTTTCCTCTGTACTCATAACCTCTCCTGTAGTGGTTGTATTATTTATTGCTTGAGAGCTCGTGCACGCTGTCTACAAGGGCTGCTACGCCGTCAACGGGTGTGCCCAGTATTATGCCGTGTCCAAGGTTGAATATATGGCCCGGCCTGCCGCCGGCCTTTTTCAGTACCTCTGCCGCCCGTTTTTTGATGAACTCAGGCGGTCCGAAGAGCACGCCCGGGTCCAGGTTGCCCTGAATGGCGCGGTCCGTGCCTATGCGCTCCCATGCCGTGTCAAGCTCCATGCGCCAGTCCACGCTAACTATGTCGCCTCCGGCACGTGCGATAAGGTCGATATAAGGTCCTGTATTTGTGCTGAAGTTTATCACCGGCACATCGCCTCCTACGGAGTCAATGACCTTTTTTGTGTATGGCAGAACATATTCCTCGTAATCCGCTGCTCCAAGGCAGCCTACCCAGCTGTCGAATATCTGCACAGCCTGCGCCCCTGCCTCTATCTGAGCCCTGAGGTATACGGCGAGTACGGCGCATACCTTGTCCATGAGCACCTTCCATGCACCGGGGTCGCTGAACATGAGTTTCTTTGTATTGAGGTAGTTTTTAGAGCCACCGCCCTCTATCATGTAGCTTGCCAGCGTAAAAGGCGCTCCGCAAAAGCCCAGCAGCGGAACCTTGCCGTTAAGCTCTGCCCTGGTCATCTTAAGGGCCTCAAGGAGATAGGGCACGTCTTTATATGGGTCTATTATCTTAATGGCGTCTATCTGTGAGTTCTCGCGGATGGGCCTGTCTATAACAGGACCCTCGTTCTTGGCAAAATGAAAGTTAACGCCCATGCCTTCGAGAGGCAGGAGGATGTCTGCGAAGATAATGGCGGCGTCAAGCTCAAAGCGTCTGAGCGGCTGCAGGGTAACCTCGCAGGCTATCTCCGGGGTCTTGCACATCTCAAGAAAGGAGGATTTTTTACGTATCTCCATGTATTCTTTGAGGTATCTGCCGGCCTGGCGCATCAGCCATATGGGGGTGTGCTCCACTGTCTCTTTTCTGCAGGCCCTTAAAAAGGTCTCATTTGCCATAAAATTCTACCCTCTCTCTGATTTTTTTAGTTCCCAAGTATTGGTATAAGTACCAAAAACCCTCTATTGCCTATTGCAGAGGGCTGATTAATCACAAAGAGAGTTATAATAAAATATTTATAAGATTTTTTCAAGTTTTTTCGTCTTTTTTCGCCTCCGCACCTTGCTCTTCTTGACAAGCAAGGCATAATTATTGTAGAATATAACAATTTACATTCCAAAACCTTTATGTCCAAGAGGATGTCCAGATGACAAGAAAGCTCAGCGCAAAAGTCAGTAAAGCCAATCACGCGAATAATCTCTCAAGCCTTATAGAGATAGGTAAAGATAAGGGTTTTCTTACCTACGATGAGATAAACAAGGCCTTTCCCGATAACAACTTTTCCGTTGACGAGATGGACGGTTTTCTTGATACCCTCGGTGACCTGGGTATTGATGTGGTGGACTCTGATGATAGGGCGGAACCTGCGAAGCGTCCCGCCGAGAAGAGCACGGACACAGAGGCCGAGGGCGTGGAAGACCCTGTGCGTATATATATGAGAGAGATGGGCGCAGTGCCGCTGCTTAAGCGTGAGGAAGAGATAGTCTACGCCAAAAAGATAGAAGACGCCGGTAATGAGCTCCGCACCCTTACTCTTTCTAGCCCCTTTGCCGTAAGAAAGGTCCTCCGTGCCACACAGCGGATTAAGGAAAATAAGGCTACCTTAAAAGACCTTATGGAAGACGCCGAGGAGTATATGCCTTTTGACGAGGCCACGGTTAAGAAGGTCATAGTGGGTATTGAGAGGATAAAGAGAAGAAAACCCGAAGGCGCCTACAGGCTCCTGCTGGAGACCAACCTCAGTGCTAACTTTATAAGAAAGATTATAAAAGACATTATACGTTTTGACCGCCTTATTGAGAGAGAAGAGAGTAAGCGCGGCGGCAAAAAAGGCCGCCTCGCGTCAAAGCGTATAACAAGGGCCCTTGAGGCTCTTGGCATGGATAGAGAGGAGCTTGCCGAGTTAACGCGTCAGATAAAGGTGCATGACTACCATATGTGGGCCGCCAAGCAGAAGCTCATTGAGGCCAACCTGCGCCTTGTGGTAAGTATCGCCAAACGCTACATAAATCTCGGCCTGAAGTTCTCCGACCTTATACAGGAAGGAAACATCGGTCTTATGAAGGCCGTTGACAAATTTGATTACAAGAAAGGCTACAAGTTCTCTACCTATGCCACGTGGTGGATACGTCAGGCCATTACACGCTCCATAGCTGACCACGGCCGCACCATCAGGATACCCGTGCATATGATAGAGACGATAAACCGCCTTCTGCAGACCTCAAGGCAGCTCCTTAAAGAGCTTGGCCGTGAGGCCTATCCCGAGGAGATGGCCATCAGGATGGAGATACCTGTTGCAAAGGTTAGAAGGATTCTCCGTCTTATGAAGCAGACACTCTCTCTTGAGACCCCTATAGGTGATGATGAGGAGAGCTCACTTGGAGACTTTATTGAGGACGAAAAATCCCTCTCTCCCGTAGAGGCCGCCGTGGACCAGGACCTCTCGGATCATACGGATATCGCCCTGAGCGGCTTGACGCCTCGCGAGGAAAAGGTCCTTCGCATGAGGTTCGGCATCGGCGAGAGGCAGGATTATACCCTTGAAGAAGTAGGCAAGGTGCTTGGCGTTACACGCGAGCGTGTGCGTCAGATAGAGGCTAAGGCCATACGCAGGCTGCGCCACCCCACAAGGGCAAAACTCCTCAAAAGCTTTGCCGACGGCTGAGGGGCCCGGTTAAAAGACGGGGGGGCTGAAGGGGATGTGTGTGGGGGTGGTGAAAGGCAAGTGGGGCGTGAAACAGATCGCCTAAAAAAGTAAATTACAAGCATGTAAAAGGGGCCAATTAGGCCCCTTTTTTATTGTAGAGTGGCGCTGTGCCCACCGGAAAAAAATTTTGGCGAGGCAAGCCGTGGCGTGGTTTAGAAGAAGAAGATGATCTGATGGGTTTTGCTGCGCTTCACCCATCCTGCAAGACTGTGATATAATTTGGTTTCGAAAAGCTCTACACGCCATGCAAGACTATGGAGCGCCCAACTCAGCTTCTCCAACAGGTTCAGGTCCTGTATGAACACCTGCCCACGCAGGATACCAGCTAAAGTAGACCGGTTGTTCGTTCCTAAGTAAATCAATTATTCTATCCATGGAATTAATGTGTAACTTAACCGAGATGAAATTTCCAGACTGTTGTACTGCTCCGGCACCGGAGGAGACGAAGTTAAGGCGTGCACGGTATGTTGATGCGCCAACGCTGGTATTGTCGAACAACATTACCCAGCCGTACTCCCCTATATTGGTTATGGTTGCTGTGTACTTCTGATCTCAAAAATTGCCATAAAGCCACCTCCTTAATGTGAAGAGCGGGTAGAGCTATAGCGAAACCAAGTAATTTAAATCGCAGCTTGATATATATATATATAAATATACTTTTTAAAGCTGCCCGTCAAATATCTTTCCCATGAGTGTAGCCTTGTAGATGGGTGAAGCACAGAGTAACACATCAATGAGTATAGACCCGAGGAATCACAGGGACACCGTATATGATTATCCGCTCCTTGAATTATTGTTCACAAAATATCCTTGTACCTCTCCAGAAAGACCCTCTCCAACTCCTCTACACTCACCCCTTCAATAAAGACCCTTTTGTCCTTTGACCTCTCTCCTGATGTTATTCTCATGGATGATTTCTTGAGACCAAGTCCCTTGGAGAGCAGGGCGAGAAGGGCCTTATTTGCGGCGCCTTCAACTGGCGGTGCAAAGAGTTTTATCTTGAGGGCGCTGCCATGCAGGCCGCTAATCCCTTTTTTGGAGGAACCCGGCTGTATGCGAAGTCTTATGTATGTACCGTCTTTATTTGCTTCGAGAAAGGGTAGTTTTGGTGAGCTCATTACCTGGCTGATCCTTTTGCCAAGAGGCGCGTCTTTATTGGTCTGCTGCGCTGATAGGAGTGGGTGTATTGATTTGGCCTGAGAAAGAATGAGGCGGGTGTATTTGTAAGGAGTTTTCTCTTATACTGCGGCGCTCTACCCCTCGCCCCTATTCGCCCTTATTCGCCCCTCGCCCCCCGCCCCTTAACCCCTCTTGCCCCTGACTCTGTCCCATAAGGTGCTTACGTTATATAACCTGGCCCTTTGTACTACAGTGCTTTCATGAGAGGGGCAGAGATGCCCTTACACTCGCCTACGAGTTTATCTTGTTAAGTACTTTACCTTATCAGCCTCTGTGTCGGCCTTCTGAGATTCTTCTTCAGCCATTAAAATCCTTGTGGTGTGGTAGTCAAGCAGCGCGCTTAGGGATGCCTCGAACTCGGCCCGCTGTTTTCTCAGCCCCACTATCTCTTTGCCTATATCCGTTGAGCGCGCCTGTGATTGGCGGATAATATCATCGCCACGTACCTTTGCCTCGGCGATTATGAGCTCCGCTTCTTTCTTGGCGTTCTCTTTTATCTCAATAGACATCTTCTGCGTGGTGGTAATGGCCTCTTTCAGGATGGACTCGTTTTTCTGGAAGATCTTAAGCATCTCCGACAACTCTCGGATTTTTTCTTCAAGGAGCGTTTTTTCACGGTTCGCCTCCTCAAGGGCCCCTGCGGCCAGGTCCTTTAGTGTCTCCACCTCGCGAGGGTCGTATCCAAATGCTTTTTTTCTAAGAGCGTATCCTTTAATCTCAATAGGTGTAATTCTCACAACCCACCTCCTGTCTTCAGCTTGAAGGCTATCTCAAGCATTGTGGTGATGAAAAATCGCCTTACGAAAATAATGGCGAAGATGGCAATAACCGGAGATATGTCCATGCCGCCGAGGCTGGGAACATAGCGCCGTATCCTGTAAAGCACGGGCTCCGTGGCCTTGTATAAAAACCTCACCACAGGGTTATAGGGGTCGGGGTTAACCCAGGTGATAAGAGAACGGATTATTATTACCCAGATGTAAATTCCAAGGGCCATGTCAAGTATCTGCGCTACGGCCTGCATGAGGTTTGCGATAACGAACATATTTTTTTAGTAACCCCCTTAAAGTAAATTCAGCCTGGCCGCTTGGCCACATTAAAAAATAACCCATTTTTGGTAAAAAAGCAAGATTTATGGGGTGTTTTTCCTTTTGATGCGGTGGAGACTTCTGAGTGCTCGAGAAGAGGGCGCGGATAAAAAACTTAAAACAAACAGGCCGGGCATGGGTGAGAATCATCTGCCGAAAAACGCGCTTATAGCGGGCTGGCGCTGTAGTGAGTTTTTTTGCCGGAGCAGCAGACCCAACTTATATGTCTTAAGACAAAAAGTCAAGGCAGGGATTTCAACCTGCGTACTCTTGCGGTGGAAGCACCCTCTGCATAGAGTACTGTACTCCGGCCTGTACAACATACTTGTACGGTAAAAGGTTAGAGCCTGTGGGGTTATTATCCCCCTGACAATTCTTTGGAGCGCTTTGCCGCGGCCTCTACGGCCCTGGCCGTTATATCACTAAAGTCAGAGGCAGAGAAGACCTTCAGCGCCGCCTCCGTGGTTCCTCCCGGAGAGGTAACTTTTCTTCTCAGTTCTCTGAGCTCAGACTCGCTGCCGCATGCCATGGCGGCAGCCCCAAGGGCGGTCTGCAGTACAAGGGCCTTTGCTTTATCTGCGCTAAGTCCTGCCTTTATGCCTGCTCCTACAAGGGCCTCCATAAAGTAAAAAAAATACGCGGGACCGCTTCCGCTAATGGCGGTTACGGCATCAATCAGTGCCTCGTCCTCAAGGGTTACGGTCTTGCCGACAGAGTGGAAGAGCTGCTCTGCAAGGCGCAGATCACTGTCGTCTGCTCCGGCGCCTGCGGTAAGAGCGGTCATGCCCTCTCCAAGAGTGACGGGTATATTGGGCATGGCCCTTACTATGGGTATGGCAGCTGAGGTAAGCCCTCCATGGCGTAGAGACCGGAGGATGGAATCTGTGGTAATTCCTGCGGCAATGCTGATAATGAGTTTCTTGCCGCCATTACCGCGGAGCGCCGCTTTATTTAACTCAGGCGCTGCCTCCTGCGATACCTCTGCTATATGATGGGGTTTAACTGTGAGAAAGATTACGTCAGAGTCCCCTACGGCCTCGGCATTTGAGTCACGTACCTGTACATCGTAGGTATTTCTCAGGTGCTCAAGACGGGCCTTGAGGTGGTCTGTGATGATAATGGATGAGGGCAAGACGGTCTTTGCCGAGATAAGTCCCTTAATAATGGCCTCGGCCATGTTGCCTGAGCCTAAAAAACATATAGTGAGTCGCTCGTCCATCTTACACGGCCTTCTTTTTTGAGGCCGCGCTCTTTTTGGTTTTCTTGGGAGCTGTTTTGGTTGTTTTTTTGGCAACCTGCTTCTTAGCGGCCTTTGCCGCGGCGGTTTTGGTTGTTTTAGAGGGCTTTTTTAAGGCCGCGGCACTTACTTTAGCGGTTTTTTTTGTAACTTTTGCGGCGGTCTTTTTCTCCGTTGTTTTCTTCTTTACACCGGACTTCGGCGCTGTGGTTTTTTTTGTTTTTTTAAGGACCGATGTTTTTACGGCCTTTGCGGTCTTGGCTTTGGCGGTTTTAGGGCTTTTCTTTTTTGGCGCAGCTGCGGCGGGTTTCCTCTTAACTGTGGTCTTTTTTGCAGCGCTCTTTTTTACTGCTGTAGACTTGGCGCCTTTGGCACCCGTGACCTTTGCCTTGGGAGCGGTTTTTTTACTCGCCTTTACCCCGCTCTTTTTTACGGCAGGGGTAGTCTTTTTCTTGGCCGTGGCGGGTTTTTTCTTGGGAGCAGCTGAGCTCTTTTTTGCTCCATCACTCTTTTCGGATGTTTTGGTACCGGCCGCGGAGGGTGCTTTTTTGGCTTTTTTTGGTTTGTCTCCGGTCCTGGCCTTCACGGTGCGAGTTGATTTTGCCTCTGTCGCTGCTTTAATTTGCTCGCCTTTTGTGAGCACTGTTTTTTTGGTTGTCTTTTTCTCGGCGCTCTCTCTCTCGCCGAATATGGCGGTACCCACACGTACCATTGTGGCGCCCTCTTCAATGGCAATATCAAAGTCGCTGCTCATGCCCATGGAAAGGTCATGCACTGTCAGGCCGGGGATACGTTCCCGGTTGATGCGCTCGGCAAGACGCCTTATGGTGATAAAGTAAGGCCGTGACCGCTCAGGAGACTCAACAACAGGCGGTATGGCCATAAGCCCTCTGAAATTGAGGTTCTTAAGTCCGGGCATCAAACGGGCTATCTCCACGGCCTCATCAGGGGTGGCGCCATGTTTGGTTTTTTCGCCTGTTATATTAACCTGTATGAGGACATCAATGGGGCGGGTGGTTCTTCGGTTTAACTCACGGGCAAGCCCGGGGGTATCTATTGAGTGAATGCAGCTAAATAGCTCTACGGCAAAGCGGGCCTTGTTCTTCTGCAGATGCCCTATAAAATGCCATTGTTTCTTTTTATCACCTATTTTTTTAATTTTTTCACGGGCTTCCTGTATATAATTCTCGCCAAAGACGCGAAGTCCTTCCTTAATACCCTCTTTAACGCGTTTTGCCTCCACGTTCTTGGTTACAGCGATAAGGGTTATCTCCGAGACATCGCGTCCTGCTTTTCTTGCCGCCCGCTTTAGTCTCTTTCTTACCTCAATAAGGTTCTCAGCTACAGAAACAGCCATCTACGCACCCCCCCCCATGAAACGCTGCACCATGATTAAAGATTCTCCGAATTTTCTCTGCCCCCAAATTACTCTCTCTGCGTCTTTGTATCTGAAATCCGTAGGGTGCGCCTCTTGTACCCCGTTATCTTCTTGAGCGGAGCCCTGAATACACTCCATTGATGAACCTGACTAAGAGGTCCATAGGTCGTCAGCTCAGGGGCGCCATGCACCTCATCCCCCCTCTTCACCACCTTAATATAACCATCTATTTAAAGGGGAGTAATTGATAATGTATAATTAGTGCTATATTTTATAGCATAAGTTCTGTCTCAAGCCAAGAAAAATATGAGATTAAACAATAATTTGAGGTTTTTTTGTCTTAGATGTTCCCCTGGAGGTGTTTTTTTCCTGTACCGCTGTGTCTGGTCTCTTTTCATATGTTTTACGCCTGAGAGTGCTTCATGAGGCGATGCGGGGGCGGCAGGGGGCTGATAAGGGGTGAGGCCGGGGGTAGGCGGGGTAGAGGGGTAATGGGCGGCTGCGTCAGGCTCAAGATGGCATGCCCGTACTTGGGGGGCCGAGGTAGTGGAGCCAGCTTATCTCCCAGATGGCGCCGACAAAGAGTAGTATGGCTACAAGCACATAAAGCCATATACCCTCGCGAAAGGAGATTCTTATGGCCTCCCACCGCGATCTTGTGCCTTTTCTCCCCGGAAAGATAAGCGAGAGCCCAAGGTCCGTGCCAAGGGCCGAGCTCAGGGAGTACGCTCCAAACTCAAGTATGGCCGTGCCGTAGAAGACCAGAGATTGAAGCGGTGAGGCGTCCATGCCGTAAAATAGGATGCCAATGATAAAACTCCTCCACAGGGCGATTACATAGGGTATGATGACAATAAAACCCGTTAAGGTCGTGGATACAAAGGCCCCGAAGATGAGGTTAAAGGCAAAGGTGTACAATATCTTCAGTATAAGGCTTGGGGAAAGGACGCCTGTAAGGGGTTTGATGTAGGAGAGGTTCTGAACTTCCTCCATGAGCTGAGATTGCAGCTCAAGAACTGCCGGCATCTTCCAGCTCATTGCAAGCATACCGGATATGAGCAGGGTGGCGTGCAGCGCAAGAAAAAAAATGATGAGCCTTTTTCTCCTGGCCGCGGCCAGAAGACTCTGTTCTATTATTTTTTTATAATTCATGGGTTTTTTATCGGGGCATGCGCTATATCTAAGGCCCTGCTCTCTTTAACTGCTCTTTTCTCCCCACCCGGTCCTTCCCTCAGGCAGGAGGCATGGATCGTACTTACCCACTATAACCTTAAGGCGTCTGCAGTACAGCCCTCCTGGCTTATAGCAGATTTCCTTACTTGGGTCGAGAAACCGCGACTCCGGGCATTTAATGCATATGGGCCCTATGGAGGGGGATTTTTGTCTTTTTTTGTGCTTTTTTGTTTTTTGCATACTAAGTCAGGCTTTTTTTTATGGGTATAGAGCAGTCCTACCGCGGGTTAGCTGCAAAATTAATAAAATATCTTTGTCTCAAGAGGATTTATCCTTATAATTACCCGTACTTTCTTTCGCGGGACCATGAGGTCTTTATCTCAACTTTAAAGGGTAAACTCACTGTAACAAGTCATGGCAAGCGAAATCAATCCCAAAAGCGCGCGCTCCATTATGGTGCAGGGCACGGCCTCTCACGTTGGTAAATCCATTATCACTGCGGCTATCTGCCGTATCTTACGAGACAGGGGGGTGCGCGCCGCGCCTTTTAAGGCGCAGAACATGGCGCTGAACTCATTTGTAACCGAGGGCGGCGGTGAGATAGGCGTGGCACAGGGCCTGCAGGCACACGCCGCAGGTATTGCTCCATCCGTGGACATGAACCCAATACTGCTTAAACCCGCAGGCAAGGGCAGTGTTCAGGTAATAGTCCATGGACGGGTGCAGAGCGCCATGAGCGCGGCAGAGTATGATGAATTTAAGGTACGGGCCCGTGTCCCGGTTATGGAGAGTTTTGCAAGGCTTGCCGAGAAGTACGAGGTAGTGGTCTTGGAGGGCGCGGGAAGCCCTGCGGAGATAAACCTTCGTGAAAACGATATCGCCAATATGGGCATTGCCTCCATGACGGATAGCCCTGTTGTCCTTGTAGGCGATATAGACAGGGGCGGCGTCTTTGCCTCTCTTGTTGGTACCATGGAGCTGCTTGCACCTGAGGAGCAAGCCCGTATAAAGGCTTTCATAATAAATAAATTTCGAGGTGATATTACGCTGCTTCAGCCGGGACTGGGGCTTTTAAGAGACCGAACAGGCATCCGGACACTTGGCGTGCTGCCCTTCATGGATTCACTCTCCCTGCCTGATGAGGACGGCGTGGGACTTGAGGGTCTTGTAAAGAGCGGTAACCCTTTAGATGGCCGCGGCGGTGGCGGGAAGGCGGTGCGGATTGTCGTAATAAGGCTGCCGGGTATATCCAATTTTACGGATTTTGACCCCTTACGCGGGCAGAAAAGTATCTCCCTGGAGTTTGTAGATCTCCCCCAGGGGCTCTCAGAGGCGGATATGGTTATACTGCCGGGCTCAAAGAATACTCAGGCAGATCTAATGTGGTTAAGAGCAAGAGGGTTTGCCGCGGCCCTTCAGTCCTACCATGTCTCAGGCGGTACTATTCTGGGCATATGCGGCGGATACCAGATGCTGGGCCGTTCTATCAGCGACCCCCTTGGTATGGAGTCTGCCATAACCTCTTCACAGGGGCTTGGGCTTCTGGATATAGATACAACCCTATGTAAAGATAAGGCCACCTTTAATGTTGAGGCCACGCCCTGCGCGTCCCTTATGGGCTCTGCTCAGATAAAGGGTTTTGAGATACATATGGGAGAGTCCTCTCCATCAAAGCGGCCTCTCTTTATCATTACAAAAAGGGGCAGGGCAGATGTCCATATGAGCGAAGGGGCTGTATCCGCCAATGGGCGTGTGCTTGGCACTTACATACATGGTCTCTTTCATAACGACGGGTTAAGGCAAGGACTGCTCGCGCCTTTTCTTGAGGGTAAGGGGCTGCCGCCCCCTGTCTCCACCCCTTATGCCCTGGTCCTTGAGCAAAACCTTGAGGTGCTGGCAGAGACTGTAAGTAAGGGGCTTGATATGGATAGGCTTTTTCAGATAATCGGTATTTAGCAGGAGGCCTCACACACGCGCCTCGTGGTATCATACGTTTCCTGAGGTGAGAACCTAAGTATATACAGATAGCTGCAAGGCTGCTTTTATCAGGCTCAGGGGCTTTTATGCTGCTTTTGTTGTCTTTGCCTGTATAGGGGGAATTTTTAACCCCACTCTGTAAGCCCCTTATATAAAAGCAACTTAACCCTGCCACAAAGGTGAATTGAAGATTTTGCCATAGCCTTTTTTAAAAGAGGGTGCTATGGCAAAGGCACACATTTTTATTGTAAAAGCCCTTAATTCGTAGTATAAAGTCCATATCATCAAAATAGGAGAAAATTTCATGACAGCTCTCAATATCGCGAGATTCCTGCACCTGTTCAGTCTCGTTGTCTGGCAGGGATCTTTAATCTTTTTTACCTTTTTTGCCGCGCCTTCAATATTCAAGGCCCTCTCAAGGGAAAACGCGGGGCTTGTGGTTGGCAGGATATTCCCCAGGTACTGGGCCATGGGATACCTTACCTCGGCGGTCTCCCTTATAAGTCTTCTGTACATATCCTACAAGGTGGACTCTTTTCCAAAAGAGCGAATTATACTCCTTGTTGTTATGACCATAATCAGTTTTTACTCCGGCCTCTCAGTGGGCAAGAAGGCACGCGCCATTAAGGCAGGCATGCGCAGTGCCGAGCCCGGTGAGGGGAAAAAGGCGCTGGAGAAAAGATTCAAAAAGATACACGCCCTGAGCGCCATGCTGAATATAGCCGTCTTTGTAATAGGCGTCTTTCTCATCTATTACACATCTCTGGACCTCAGGCCCTGACGCAGGCACGTGCACCGATAAGTGACGTGGGCCGATATAGGGCGGGTGGGCCGGTGAGAGACATGGGCTGATGTGAGAGGTGGGATGTGGTAGACGGGGATAGTGTAGGACAGGGGATGGTGCGGGACGCAGTGAGTAGATATTAAAATTATTATATTCGTTATTTTTCAGGTGGAAAAAAACAAGAGGAGGGTAGAGCCCATGGGCAAGACCTTTAAGAAGATAGAACTGGTAGGCATATCTGAGAAGAGTTACGAGGAGGCGATATCCAATGCCATAGAGCACGCCTCGAAGTCCATTCACGGGCTTTCCTGGTTTGAGGTCTCAGAGCAGCACGGCAAGATAGTTGACGGCCATGTTACGGAGTTTCAGGTCGTGCTGAAAGCGGCCTTTAAGCTTGATTAATCTGTCCCAAAGTCCGGGCGCAGGCTCTGGTCTTACTTAACAGGGAGCATAGGGTATTAAATTGCTGGATTGCTTTTTCAACCCACGGAGTATAGCCCTTGTCGGGGCCTCTCTTAATCCGGAAAAGCTCTCAAGCGTAATATACGAGAGTTTGAACTCTCGTTTTACCGGTGAGCTTTACCCTGTAAACCCGGCTCATGAGGCCCTTGGCAGGGTGAAATGTTATCCCTCAATTAAGGCCATAAAAGAGAGGGTTGACCTTGCGGTCTTTGCCATTGGCGCAGAGCATATACCGGAGATGATTCGTGACGGGGCAGGTCAGTTTGCCGGGGCGATAATAGTAAGCGGCGGTTTTAAAGAGGCAGGCCCTGCGGGCCGGATGCTTGAGCAGGAGCTGAGAGAGGCGGCGGCAAGAGCGGGAGTACGCATAATAGGCCCGAATTGCCTGGGAATTTACGATACCGTAACCGGGCTTGACACTTTTTTTATACCCCCGGAGAGGATGGAGCGGCCCCCGGGCGGCGGGCTCTCCATACTCTCGCAGAGCGGATCTTTTGCCGTTACCGTAATGGACGAGCTTGCAGCAAACGGTGTGGGTGTGGCGCGGGTTGTCAGTTACGGCAATAAGACTGATGTAAATGAGAGCGATTGTCTTGATTTTCTTGCAGCCGATGAGGCAACCTCAGCCGTTGTGCTCTACATAGAGTCTGTGGAAGAGGGCGAGAGATTTGTAAACGCTGCCGCGCGCTGCGTGCTTAATAAACCCGTAGCCGCTCTCAAGGTGGGCCATACCAAAGCCGCGGCTGCTGCCGCACGCTCTCACACTGGAGCCCTGGCAGGCAGGTACGAGATATACAGCGCGGCCTTTAAAAAGGCGGGAGTAATAGAGCTGCATGGTTATGAGGACTTTCTCCTTGCATGCAGAGTTCTTGGAGATAATAAAGATATAAGCCATGGAAGGCGTGTGATGATAATAACCGACGGCGGCGGCATAGGTGTGGCAATAGCCGACAGCTGCGTGGATCTCGGCCTTGAGGTCACCCCTCTTGGCAGCAGCGTAACAAGAGCCCTGCGCGGGACGCTCCCCTCTGTCTGTGCCGTCTCAAACCCCATGGACCTTACGGGCAGCGTCATTGACAGGGACTTTGGCGATGCCTTACAGAAGACCCTTGAGGGCAATGAGTATGATGTTGCCATAGTGGCCTCTTTATGGGGGCCTCCGGGGCTTACCGATAACCTGCCCGCGCTAATAGCCGAGAAAAAAAAGTACCTTAAAAAACCAGTTATTATCTGTACGCCGGGAGGAACGTATACGCGGCAGAGAGAGGAACACTTCCGCGCTATGGGGCTGCCTGTGTTTTTTACGCCTGAGTCTGCCGCAAGAGCGGTTTCTTTTATCGCAGAGGGGAGAAGAGACCGGTGGGCATAGAGGGCATAGAGAGACTTGTTAAGGAATCCCTGAGCCTTGAGCGGGAGAACCTTGTTGAACCGGACGCCAAGGAGATACTGCGGCTGGCAGGCATTAAAGTCCCCGTGTTCAAGGTCGTAAAGGATGTGAACGTAGCCATTGAAGAGGGTGGTAAGATGAAGTACCCGCTTGTACTTAAGCTTATCTCCCCCAATATAATCCATAAGAGCGATGTGGGCGGCGTGAGAACTGGGATTAAAAGCCCCGGTGAGATAGAAGACGCATGGTCTGAGATGATACTGAGGGTGGCCGATGAGGCGCCAATGGCCATGATAGAGGGATTTATTATCGAGGAGGAGGCGCGCTCAGGCGTTGAGGTTATTCTCGGGGCGATAAAAGACCCGCAGTTCGGCGTAACCGTAATGTTTGGAACCGGAGGCGTGGCAGTGGAGCTTATGAAAGACGTGAGCTTTGCTCTGGCCCCCCTTGATGAGGAGGCCGCCCTGAAGATGATGTCCGAGGTTAAGGGATACGAGCTCCTTACGGGATACCGCGGCAGCGCGCCATGCGATGTAAGGGCCGTTGCATCGGTTCTTGTTAAACTCTCAAAGGTCGTAGGGTCAACCAACGGCCTTAAATCCCTTGAGATAAACCCGCTTATTGTCTACGAGAAAGGCGTGGTGGCCGTGGACGCGCGGGCAGAGCTCGATCTCCTGGACGGGTACAAGACAGCATCCTCCAGCTCTTAACCCTGTAAAACTTTGCCCTTGCAAAAGGGCCCCTTATGCCTGTGCTTCAGGGCGTCTTCGCCTTATATATACTCCTTTTCTTATAATACAGCCACCTTACATAACCCTGCTCTGCTTGTTGACACGGCACCGTAATAGGCTTTACTTAAAGTATAAGCAGGGGAGGTTCTATATGAAGATACTTGGCAGCATTGTGCTGATTTTTTTATTCGTCCTTACCACTGGTTTTGACCTTACCAGACACTCCGTACCCACCCAAGAGATACGCTCAGGCGGGCCCGCAAAAGACGGCATACCATCACTTACAGACCCTCTTTTTGTTACGGCGGATAAGGCTGATTTTTTGAGGGAGAGCGATAGGGTGCTCGGGGTTGCCCTTGGCAAAGAGGCAAAGGCATATCCCGTGAAGATTCTTAACTGGCATGAGGCCGTTAATGACAGTATTGGCGGTACGGCAATTCTGGCCACATGGTGACCACTCTCAGGGAGCGGCCAGGTCTATGGCCGCACGGTAGCGGGAAAGACGCTTAACTTCGGCGTATCCGGACGGCTCTATAAATCCAACGTACTCTTTTACGACCGCGAGACAGAGAGCCTCTGGTCTCAGATAAGGCGCGAGGCCGTAACAGGGCCCATGACAGGGGCCAAATTACCCCCTGTGGCCTCAAGGCTTACTACGTGGAAGAGGTGGAAAAAACTCTTTCCCCATACCCTCGTCCTCTCACCGGAGACGGGTTATGCACGTGATTACGAACGTGACCCATACGAGGGTTACAGCAAGAGTGCCTTTGCCTTTTTCCGCATAAAAAAATCCCTTCCCCATCTTCGGGAGAAGGAACTTGTACTCGGCATTGAGATAGGAGGTAAATTCAGGGCCTATCCCTTCAGTGTACTTGGAAAACTCAGCTCTCCCCTTGAGGATACACTCGCGGGAAAGGCGGTGAAGGTGTATTTTGATAAAGACTCAGAGGAGGCTTACGCTGCTACGGTTACAGGAAAGAGGGTGCCGGGAATAATCTCCTACTGGTTTGTATGGTACTCATTTCACCCTGATTCAACAGTCTTTCATGCGCCGTGAGAGCCAGCTGCCCTGTCTCTACGCGCACCCCCCCATAAATATTAATAACCAAGCTCACGTCTCAGCCCACCGGCAAGGGTCGCGGCCTCACTGTTCTCGGGGTTTATCTCAAGGACCTTATTAAATGCCCTGAGAGCCTGGGGGAGTTTAAAGCTGTAATCTGAGAAGGATTTACCAAGGGCAAGATAAAACCCTTCTCTGTCTTTATCGGGGATAATCAGAGGCGGTATAATCGTCTTTACGTGGGTTAATATCTCCTCTACATTTCTTGTGCCTGATGATGGGTCCATGTAAAGATGGCGCGGCAGTGTAAACTCGATAAGGGGGCGCTCATCTGTATTTAAGGCCGTATCCCCGATGTATTCACGTAGATCATCGTCTCCTATCAGAAAGAAATCAAAAAAATCAAGAGGCTCTCTCATACCAATGTAGGATAGTCCCTGTCTTACCCCCGCGCCTTTAAAGCGGGATTTAAGCTCGTTAATATTAATGCTCTGAGGTCTCATGGCCCCTGTTACAATGAGGTCAAGGGCATCGGTGTACTGGAACCAGATGCTGATATGGGGAAATACCGCTGCAAAGGTATTTAGCCCTATGCGTACCTCCTCGGGGGTGGCGCGGTAGTTCTGAAACCAGATGGCCACTGTTCCGCCGTCTTTGAGCTTATCGCGTAGCGCTGAAAAATACTCAAAGGTAAAGAGGTTGGCAACGCCCGTAATCCAGGGGTCTGAGACAGCTGAGATAATTACGTCATATTTTTTTGTCGTGGAAAATAAAAAGCTCCTGCCGTCGGCTATATGGAGCCGCACCCTGGGGTCTTTAAGAGCGTTATTATTGGAAAGGCTGAAAAACCTTGCTGCCTCCACCACGGCAGGCTCTATCTCCACCACATCCACGGCCTCCATTGGGTAGTACTCCATGGCCCCAAGGGTGATGCCCGCGCCAAGGCCCACGAGGAGGCTATCTTTTGGCGCGCCGCTGTGCAGCAGCATGGGAATATGCCCCAGCGTGGCCCATGCCCCTGTGGCAATGCCGTCAGTTGATAGTGCCTCCTGCTTGCCGTTGGCCTGGTACGTCCTTATGGCGCGGTTATTCTCCATGCGCTCGCGTACCGTAACAACAGCGTTAATGCCCTCTCTGTAGTAGAGCAGGTTGTCTTTTACCTCGCCCTTTTGCAAGGACTCCACCTCGTCCTTATCCATGGGGTTTACATAGAGCCCCGTGGTCATGACCATCCTCTCCCACGGGGGCAGCGTCAGTGCGGCTACGGAAAAAACCGCGATAAAGGCAACGGTGAGCACGCCTCTTGTTACGGCGCGCAGGTCCGTGAGATACAGTATAAGGATGGCTATGATGATATTAAGGGCAGCCGTCAGGGTAACGCCGTTCTGAACCCCGAAAAATGGTATGAGAATAAAACCCGCGGTAAAGGAGCCGAATATGGAGCCCGCGGTATTGGAAAAATACAGGTCTCCGATGTTCTTGCCTACCGTGGTAAGGCCCTTTGTGTATATCCTTCCCACAAGTGGGAATATGGCGCCCATGCAGAGCGTGGGCAGGATAATTATAGTGGCGCAGAGCCCGAACTGGATCAGCTGAAATAAGAGAAATTGTTCTGCAAAGTCACCCTTGAGGCTGTAGAAGATAAAGGGTAGTTTTTTATATATGAATATGGAGAGTATACCAGTGAAGCCGATTACCGCCTCAAGTCCGGCGAACCACAACAAAGGTCTCTTTACCCTGTCCACATAAGGGGCAAAGAGTATGGAGCCTGCGCCTATGCCTGTTAAAAAAGTTGCCAGCATTATGGTAAAGGCGTAGACAGATGAGCCGATGATAAGAGAGAACACCCTTGTCCAGAGAACCTCGTAGGATAGGCTGCTAAAGCCGGATACTACAAAAACGGCTATGATGAGAGTGTTTGCGTTCCAGCGGCTTTTCGCGGGTAAGGCGCTCTCTCTGATGAGAGGGGCGGCACTTTTCTCAGCGGGTTTGGCGCCGGTAATACCCCGGCAGTAGAGCAGATATATAGACACACCCACGATAAGGTCCAGCACCCCGGCGCTGTAGAGCGTGGCCTTCAGGCCGAGAAAGTAGAGCAGGAAAAAACCCGTGGCAAGACAACCCGCCACTGCGCCAAGTGTGTTTACTGCATATGGCAGCGCGGTATGAAAACCAACGCGTCCCGAGGCAGAGGCCAGGTATTTTACAAGGGCTGGAAGCGTACCGCCAAGCAGAGTGGTGGGTATTATAAGCGCGGAGAAGGAGAGTATGAACTGAATCCACTGAAAACCCGCGTCATGAATGGCCGCCGTGCCGCCTCCCGCTACCCCGCTTGCCGAAGAACTTAAAAAACTCACGTAAAGGTCCCGCACCAGTATAAAGACCTGCGGCGATGCAATGCAGTACAGGCCCAGCACTACCTCTATGGCAGCGTACACATATAGAGGCACGGCCATCTTATCGACAATGCGGCCGAATATGAGGCTGCCAAGGGCAAGCCCTGCCATGAAGGTGACGAGCACCGTGGTAATGGCGAACTGCGTGGAGCCAAAGGCAAGGATAAGCAGCCTTATCCATACCAGCTCATAGATAAGACCCGTAAGCCCTGTTATGAAAAAAAACAGGAGTATTAGGTTCTTTCTCTCGCTCTTGCCCTGGACTGAGTTCTTAATATGCGCCATGGAGGTGTTCTTCTTATATACAGAGGATCTTCATACCGGAAAACAACAGGCGTCACTTGACGCTTATTCGGCCTACTTTATATCTCTACAGCTCCTTAAAGTCAATCAAATTGCCCTTATCAGCGCCAGGTCCCCCTGGTCTGCGCCTTGCGCCTCTCGGCTTTTACACCCTCTTAAAGCCCGCGCCTCGGGGTAAAGCCTCTTTATTAGTCTCCCCCCCCTTTTTTACTCTCTTTATTTGTGATAAAACTCTAAGTGGTAATAATACTTGGAGGTATACGGCTAAGTGCACTGGTTTAGACATTTCTGGAAGATAGGTCTTCTTCTTCTCGCTGTTGTGGTCCTTGGCATAGCGGGGTTCATGTTTATTGAGGGGTGGAGCTTTTTCGAGTCTCTCTACATGACCTTTATAACCATTTCCACAGTGGGGTTCAGCGAGGTTCGTCCCCTGACACAGGCGGGCCAGCTTCTCGTGGTAGTGCTTATAGTACTTGGCGTAGGCACCTTTTTTTACATTATGACAACATTATCGGAGTACGCCGTATCCGGGCAGCTGGAGGGCGTATTTGGGAGGAGGAGGATGAAAAAAAAGATAGACGCTCTTAACGGTCATTATATTGTCTGCGGTTTCGGCAGGGTGGGCGTGCAGGTGGCCATGGAGTTATCACGGGAGAACATGGACTTTGTGGTAGTGGATGAGAAGCCGGAGAACCTCAGCAGGTGCGGGGCGCTGGGTTATCTATATGTGGAAGGCGATGCCACTGATGACGAGACCTTGAGGGACGCGGGCATACTGCGCGCAAGGGGGCTTGTTACCGCAACGGACTCTGATGCCGATAACGTCTATATCTCACTTAGCGCGCGAAACCTTAAGAGGGATATATTCATTGTAGCCCGTTCCAATATGGAGAAGACAGAGTTTAAACTCTTAAAAGCCGGTGCCGACCGTGTGCTCTCTCCCTACAGCATAGGCGGCAAGCGCCTTGCGAGCCTGCTGCTTCGTCCGGCGGTTGTTGATTTTCTTGATGTTGTCATGCATACGCGGGACATTGAGCTTGTACTTGAGGAGGTCCTTATAAGCGAGGACTCTCCCTTTGCGGGAATTACCATGGGAAAGGCGAGAAACCTCTGCGAGGAGGGCGCCAATATACTTGCCATACTTAAAAAAGACAGAGAGGGCATAATACCCAACCCCACAAAAGAGCTCCCTATCGAGGCAGGGGATAAGCTCGTTGTCGTAGGCACAAGAAGGCAGCTGAGCGAGCTTGAGGGGCTGCTCTGCAACCTTGACTCAAAGGTGGGGCATCGCTGAGACTGAGCTCCGTCACGCTTTATGATAGAGGGGACCTTTTACTGGAAGGCCCCCTTGCTTTTACTGATTTTAAGGTACGTTAATATATAAGGTCTTCTCATGCACGAGCATATAATTATATGGATAGCCGTCATAATGATGCTTGGCATCTCGGCACAGTGGATAGCCTGGATTATCAGGATACCATCCATACTGGTGCTCCTTGTCTTTGGCATTATCGTTGGCCCTCTTACGGGGATTATCGACCCGGATGCCATTTTCGGCGATACTTTGTTTCCCCTTGTCTCACTCTCTGTTGCCATTATCCTCTTTGAGGGAGGGCTGAGCCTTAAGTTCGAGGATCTTCGCGGTCAGGCCATTGTAGTCAACAGGCTTGTGCTTACAGGCACACTGGTGAGCTGGGTTCTTGGGGCCGTGGCCGCTTATTATATACTGGGTTTCAGTCTCTCCATGTCCCTGCTTATCGGAGCAATACTGGTGGTTACGGGGCCCACGGTGATTATTCCTCTGCTTCGCCAGACGCGGCCCAGGGAAAAGGTGGCCTGCGTGCTCAGGTGGGAGGCCATAGTTACGGACCCCATGGGGGCCATCTTCGCCGTTCTTGTCTATGAGGCAATAGTAGGCGGACAGTTCCATGCCCTGCACGGCGTTGCCGCCCTTGGCATACTGAAGACTGTTATTGCCGGAGGAGGCTGCGGCCTTGCGGCGGGTTATATACTGATTACCCTGCTCAGGCGTTATCTTGTCCCTGATTTCATGCAGAACGCCGTTACGCTGCTTATGGTGCTTGCGGCCTTTACGGTCTCCAACCTCATTCAGAGCGAGTCCGGGTTACTTGCGGTTACGCTCATGGGCGCTTTTATAGCGAACCGCGGCGGTATTAATATAAGCCACATAGTTGAGTTCAAGGAAAACCTCAGAGTACTGCTTATCTCCGTGCTTTTCATTGTGCTGGCATCGCGCCTGAGGATAGAGGGCATCTCAGGGCTCACTCTGGAGAGTCTGGTCTTTACAGGGGTTCTTATCGTTGTTGTGCGTCCCGCGGCGGTGCTTGTTTCCACGCTGGGCTCGGGGCTTAAGTGGTCTGAGAGGGCCTTTATCGCCCTTGTTGCGCCACGGGGCATAGTGGCAGCCGCCGTTGCCTCTGTCTTTGCCCTGCGCCTTGTTGACGCGGGAGTAGAACAGGGGGCGATGCTTCTGCCCGTTACATTTATGGTCATCATCGTAACGGTTGTATTTTACGGTCTCGGTGCCGGGCTATTTGCGAAGATTCTAAAGGTGGCCAAGGCAAAACCCAATGGTTTTTTAATTATCGGGGCCTCTTCCTGGGTGCTCTCCATTGCATCGGCCTTAAAGGATGTTGGCATAAAGACCGTGCTCGTGGATACGAACCGCGGCAGTGTCATGGCGGCGCACATGCAGGGCCTTCAGGCTTATTACGGCAGCGGTGTATCCGAGGCAGTGCTGAGAGATGTTGATATGGACGGCATAGGCAGGCTGCTGGCCATGACGCCCAATAACGAGACAAACTCACTTGCCATGCTGCACTTTAAGCATATATTCCCAAGCTCGGAGCTCTATCAGCTCGCCCCTGAGAAGGACATGGAGAAGGTCTCGCGCAAGGTTATCTCAAATCGGCTCCACGGCAGGTTTCTCTTTGGCGCGGGTTGTGATTACTGGTCTTTGTCGCAGATGTTCGCAAGGGGAGCGGTGGTAAAGAAGACAAACCTTACCGAGGAGTTCGGGTTTTACAGTTTTCTTGAGAGGTTCCCCTCGGCCATACCTCTTTTTCTGGTCCTGGAGACAGGAGAGCTCAGCGTCTTTACGCAGGACACTCAGCCTCAGGCAGGCCCGGGCCAAATTCTTATAAGCGTTGTTGAGACAGCGGCTCCTGCCGGTGAGGCAAAGACGCACTCCGTTGGGCTGGATTATTAATCTGCTGCCTGTAAGTTCTTACTCGGATTTAATATCACCGAGTATGTCATCTATCCACGAGAGCGTGGCCATGGCCCGCGGCCAGCCAATAGTCGTAATGGCCAGAAGCGCGGTCTCTACGATTTCCTCATCTGACGCACCTGCCGCAAGGGCCTTTCTGGTGTGTGAGTGGACGGCCCCTTCAGAACCCGAGCCTATGGCAATACCCAGTTTTACGAGCTCACGAGTCTTATCGTCCATCTTCCCGTTCTCGGATATGGTCTCGCCAAGGGCGCAGTAAGCCCGAAAAATCTCCGGGAACCTATCGCTAATCTCTTGAAAAAAAGCGGGTACGCTGTTACTCATCAGAAGACTCCTTAATGAAGCCCCCTGCGTACGCAGGGGGCTCTTTTACTGTATTACGGGGCGGATGAGCTACGTTCAATAAACCGAGACTTGGCCCCATATTGGTTTTCTTTGCCAGGCTCTCTTAAGGTCTTTAGTGTTTCTTGTACATCTGCTCACATACAGGGGAGCGGAGCATAGCTTGCCCGTTAAAAAATCTTTTTTCCAAAAGAAAGTAAGAGATGTTTATTTTTTCTTGCAGCGGCTTGCCGTTTTTTTAGCCGTTGCCGTTGTCTTGCATTTAGCCGCCGGTTTCTTAACGGCAGGGCATTTTTCACTCTCTTTTATTATCTTCTTATAGCCCTTTACCTCGGCCCTCTTGTTCTTTAAAAAACCTCTCAGCAGGGCCTTGGATTCTTTATGCGCCATAACCGCGATAGTGTCCTTTATCTTTATTACCAGCCGTTCTTCACGCCTCAGTATGTCTTTAATTGCCGTAATAGACTTTGCCATTTGTGACCTCCTATG
>JAJRZX010000114.1 GCA_024275045.1 Deltaproteobacteria bacterium | reverse complement strand
TCACTGCCCTCAACTCTTTGCCTGTAAGTGCCGTAGAGGTAAAGCACGGCCCCGGCAAAGGCCAGCGTAAATAAGGCGTAGGCAGCAAAGGATAACGTCACATGGGACTCGAACCATCGGGTGCGAAGAATAAGATTAAGGTGACGGCCGGGGTCGTACCTGGAAAGAGCAAAGGCAAGGGCAAGTATCGAGACGGGTAAGGTAATAATACCGGGCGCGCGTTCTCTGTAGCGAAGGATTACAATGATGGTAACAAGGACAGTGCACCATGCGTAAAAAACAAGGGTCTCAAACATCGATGCCATGGGTGCGTGACCCGTGTTTATCATCCTCAGAATAAGGGCTATGGTATGCGCGATAAAACCGGCGGAGATAAGTCCCGTTGAGATACGTCCCGTGAGACGGCATTTTCCGGTGCGTCCTGTGAGGATAACGAGGATATCAAGGATATAAAAAAGGACCGCCAGCTTAAGGAGTATGAGCACAGCCCCCTCTACCTCCCCTTCTCGCCGGGCCAGATACAGGTATGGAGCTGAAGCTGAAACCTTACGGCAAGCCTCTCGGAAAGGATCCAATCGGCAAGGGTCTTTGGCAGGAGTGTGCCGTTTACCGGAGAGAAGAGAATTTTATCCGGTGTGGGAAGAAATAAGTGATGAGTGGAGATAAACTCCACGGCAAAATCGTAATCCTCTCTATCGCCGATAACAAACTTAACCTCATCATTGGGGCTGAGGCGATTAAGGTTCTCCAGAAGAAAACTCTCAGAGGCACCGCTTGAGGGGCACTTTACATCCACAACCCTTACGACCCCATCCGGGACGCGGCTTATATCAATGCTCCCGTTGGTCTCAAGGAGAACAGTATCGAATAAATCAAGAAGTCGGCCGGCAAGTTCTGCGGTCTCATGCTGCAGAAGCGGCTCGCCGCCTGATATCTCAACAAGACCACGGGGAAATTGTTCAACCTCACTCACCACCTCATCTACGGTCTTTTCAATACCATGGGCAGTACCGCGTGCATACTCCGTATCACACCATGAGCAGGACAGGTTGCACCCGGCAAGGCGGATGAAGATACAGGGGATACCCGTAAAAGTGGACTCGCCCTGAAGGCTGAAAAAAATCTCGTTAATTAACATATCAGATACAGTGCCATAGGATTAAACCTTCTTGTCTTCGCCGTTATTATTATTGCCGTTATCATTATCAGATTTTGCTTTTTTTCTCGTGGGTTTTGGTCTCCCAAAGGCCTTGTAGCCCTTTGCAAGCTCACGCAGCCTGTCCTCTACTTTGCGGTTTACAGTGCCTGCCGCATATTTTCCATCAGCGCCGCGCTGCCCCGCGGTCTTGCCCGTAAGAATCTCAATACCCTCATCAATGTCGTCTATGGAGTAGATGGAGAATTGTCCCTTCTCAACGGCCTCGCGTACCTCTCGTTTCAGCATAAGGTTTCTTACATTACGGCCAGGTATAATTACACCCTGCTCCCCTGTAAGCCCCTTTGCAGTACATACATCAAAAAAACCTTCTATCTTCTCATTCACGCCGCCAATGGGCTGCACCTCGCCCTTCTGGTTCATGGAGCCGGTAATGGCAAGGCCCTGCTTAAGGGGAATCTCCGATAGGCTCGATAACAGCGCGTAAACCTCTGCGCATGTGGCGCTGTCGCCCTCAATACCCTCGTATAACTGCTCAAAGCATACTGAGGCAGAGAGCGTAAGGGGAAAGCCGTTGGCAAACCTTGCCCCGAGAAAACTCTTAAGTATCATATGGGCCTTGTTATGTATACGCCCGCTCATCTTTGCCTCGCGCTCGATATTCACCACACCCGTATCACCCATGTAGGTGCGCGCCGTTATACGAGATGGTTTGCCGAATGTGTAATCACCAAGGCTCAGCACAGCAAGGCCGTTAACCTGCCCAACTGCCGCGCCCTCGGTCTGCACCATAATGGTGTCTTCCTCAATGTACTCAC
>JAJRZX010000113.1 GCA_024275045.1 Deltaproteobacteria bacterium | reverse complement strand
CCCTGAGCGAGAGAGAGCTGCCGGAGATAAGGCCCATAGAAGATGAACCTCTGGATTTTTAGAGTATAAGCAGGTTTTTCGCCCCGGCAAGTTAAATTGATTTTAATTAATATTTTCAGATATTGGTTCTCTATACCATGGTATGGCGCCTACCCTTACCTCTGAAAAAAAATAATAAAAAAAATGAAAATTACAGCAGTAGAATTCGTGGCCTCAGCCACCGGGAAAAGAGAGTACCCTGCGGCAGGGCTGCCTGAGATTGTCCTTATCGGCAGAAGCAACGTGGGCAAATCTTCCCTTATAAATAAGCTGGTAAACAGAAAAAAACTCGCCCGTACGAGCTCAACCCCGGGCAAGACGCAGACCGTTAACTTTTATCGCGTTAACAACGGTTTTTTCTTTGTAGACCTGCCGGGTTTTGGTTACGCTAAAGTGCCCCGCGATGTAAAAAAAGCCTGGGGCCCAATGGTGGACCGCTACATGGGGGCGGGGCGTAATATCGCAGGGGCCGTAATACTGCTTGATATCAGAAGGACCCCGGGGGAGGCCGAGCAAAACCTCTACGCCTGGCTTAGTGATTTCAATATACCCATGCTTACGGTGCTTACCAAGGGGGATAAGTTATCAAAGTCGCGTCGTGCGCAGAAGGCACGCGAGGTGCAGGGGCTTATGCCCGGTCTTACCCCCGTGGTCTTCTCAGCTGTAAGCGGCCTTGGCAAAGACCTGCTCATGTCTCATATTCAGTCCATGATAGAGGAGGAGGCGTGAGTTTTACACTGGAGATTACCTCACTTGCTTACGGCGGAAGCGGAATCGGAAGGGACTCCGGTAAGGTGGTCTTTGTGCCTTTTACCGCCCCCGGAGACGTTATTGAGGCCGAGATTACTAAAGAAAAAAAACGCTACGCTGAGGCACGGCTTCTGAAAATTATAACTCCCTCTCCCATTCGTGATGAACCCCTCTGTCCTGTGTACGGTCACTGCGGGGGATGCGATATGCAGCATATTCAGTACAGCGAGCAGGTACTGTGGAAGGAGCGTATATTTTCAGAGACACTGAAGCGCATCGGCGGGCTTATACTGCCGCCCCTTGACCCTCCCGTACCTTCGTGCAAAAGCTACCATTACCGTTCAAAATCAAGGTTCCATGTTAAGGGCGGTAAATGGGGATTTTTCAGAAAAGGCACGGTATCAATAGTGGATATAACCGAGTGCCCCATAGCTGACCCCTTGATTAACAGGGCCTTTGCGGAAATAAGGGCTTTTGTAACGGGTACCGCGGCCATGGCCCCCCTTAAAAAAGCCCTCTCTTCTCTTGAGATAGGGCTGAGTCCCGTTGATGAGAAGGTCGTTGCCTCCATTAATCTCCGCAGGCCCCTGCAGGGCCTGTCCTGGCACTCACTCTTATCTGCCGTAGAGGTGCTGAAGGGCCTGGAGGTACGCGTCGCCTCAGAGGGCGGAAAAGGACGTGTCCTGTATAAAGGAGGCGAGAGAAACCTGCTGTACAAGACAGGTGAGTTAATAATGAGCTCTCCTCTTGGCTCCTTTGCTCAGATTAACAGGGCGCAGAACAAGAGGCTCATAGAGCGCGTTCTGGAGTACGCTGATTTAAAAGGAAATGAGAATATAATCGAACTCTTCTGCGGTGCAGGCAACCTTACTTTTCATCTTGCACCTCTTGTATCACGCCTTATGGCCGTAGACTCTGACAAAGCAGCTATAAAGCAAGCCAGGCTCTCTGTACAGGACTCTGACAAGGAATATAATGGTCTGGAGTTCTTTTCCATGGAGGCTGCGAAATGGTGCGAGGAAAACCTTAAAAACCTTGAAACTTCTTCCATTGACATGGTAGTATTAGACCCTCCGCGAGAAGGCGACACCGAGACGCTAAGATGGCTGAGCAGGTTCACCCCGGCTCGTATTTTATATGTCTCTTGCAGCCCGCCAACAATGGCAAGGGATATGAAAATACTGGCCAACGTAGGCTATAATATCGATAGGGTCTCTATGATAGACCTCTTCCCGGAGACAGGCCATATAGAGGGACTCGCCTTACTTTCTTTTGGAAAAAAGAAAGTAAGATAAAGAAAACCCATGAGGGGAGCGAGTGTAGGTTTTTTGAATATACATCTTGCCTCCTGCGAAGCTTGGAAAAAATAAACTAAGATAAAGAAAACCAACAGGGATGAAGGTGTGAGGTGTTGAACTTGCACCCGGCCTCCCGTGAAACCGATAAAAAGGAACATCAGGAAGGATTAATTTATGCGAAATCTTCCAATTATAAAAGAATTAGAGGAAGAGCTTAAGAAGGTTGAGAGAGAGCTTCGCTTTGAGGTCCCAAAAGAACTGCGTATAGCCGCGGCACACGGAGACCTCAGCGAGAACGCCGAGTATGATGCCGCCAAGGAGCGCAAAGTCTTTCTTGAGGCAAGGGCAGCGCACCTGATGGAGAGGATTAACTCCCTCTCTTCACTTAAGATTTCCAGTATTCCCCTGGATTCCGTGGGCTTTGGCTCACGTGTTCAGCTCGAAGATATAAACTCCGGCGATACCCTTGAGTACGAGCTTGTAACCCCCGAAGAGGTTGACGCCAGAAATGGCAAGATCTCCATCGCAAGCCCCGTGGGAAGGGCAATGATGGGTAAAGGTTTAGAAGACGAGGTAACGGTGAAGCTCCCTACAGGGCTTAAAGAGTATGTTATTACAGGCTTTAAGACCCTGCACGTTCTGTTGTCAGAGGAGGAGTAAGGGGTCTTGCTTTATTTCAAGGTCTTAATACGGGCACTAAAACCATTAAACAAGGAGTATAACATGAAGGGCGAGAAGAAGAGTTCATTCCTACCGGCGTTTTTGCTTATCCTTTTTCTTATCTCATTTGGTGCTGTTCCTGCGGGTTTTGCTGACTCCAAGCATGAGAAAGGTCATGGGGAGAAGCACGAGAGCGGCATGAAAATGAAGATGAAGCACCATGGCATGCACTGGGGATATGAGGGCGATAGCGGCCCCGAGCACTGGGGAGCATTAAGCCCCAAGTTCAAAGCCTGCTCGGAAGGTAAATCCCAGTCTCCCATTGACATCAGCGGAGACCTCAAGGGCTCTGATGATAAGCTGGTCATGCATTACAGCAAGACCAAGATTAATATCCTTAATAACGGCCATAGCATTAAGGTTAATTATGATAAAGGCAGTTATGTAACGGTTAACGGCGAGAAGTACAATCTCGTGCAGTTCCACTTTCACGGCCCAAGCGAGCACACTGTTAACGGCAAGCACTCGGCCATGGAGATGCACCTTGTGCATCAGTCCAAGAAAGGCGGTTATGCTGTTGTAGGCGCGCTTATTGAGAAGGGAGATGAGAACAGCGCCTTCTCCGGCATGTGGAATAATCTGCCTGAAGAGGCCGGCGACAAGGAGAGCCTCAAGGCTACGGTTAACGTAGAAGACCTGCTCCCCCATAGAAAAGCCTTCTACCGCTACACGGGCTCATTTACCACGCCTCCATGCACAGAAGGAGTGAAGTGGTTTGTAATGAAGGACAAGGTACTGCTCTCAGGCAGTCAGCTTGAGGCCTTTAGTGAGATAATGCACGGTGATAACAGACCTGTTCAGCCTCTTAACGGCCGTGTTATCAGCGCCTCGGAAATGTAATAAGAGTTCTTGGAAGTGCTTTTATACGAGAGGGCCCCTTATGCGGGGCCCTTTTTGTTGTTGGGGCTTTTAATGGGGGGCGCGTCTGGCAGCCCAGGGGTCATTGCTTAAGAGGAAGCCCTGATTTTTTTTGAACGGAACAAACTTTCTCTCTCATACGATCCATGGGTTTACCCGGCCTTATATCCATTGAAATATTGATAAACACCCGTGCGGTCTCTTTCAGGGCCTCTGTTTTGCATTTTTTTATAACCCCCATAACCTCATCCCAGGTGCCCTCTACCACCGTGCCCATGGCGTTAAGGCTGTAAGGCAGGCCGCTGTCATCCACTATTTTCACCATATGAGAGACAGAATCACTAAGGCTCTCTTCCTTGCCTATGGGTATTACACTGAACTGGACTACCATTGGACCTCCCTTTTGTACTATTTTACGGCTTTTCTTATGAGTATAACCGGTTGCTGTCTTAGGACCACACACCATTAATTAAAGAGCCGCATTCATGACACTTGGAGTCTTTAAGCAGTATCCCGCCTATACCGTATCCCCGTCTCTCTATAAGGAGGCGGCCGCAGTTATAACAATATGTTGATTCTCCCTTAAGGCCGGGGATATTGCCTGTGTACACATATCTCAGCCCCTCATCAAGGCCGATATCATGGGCCATGATAAGGTCCTCTGCGCTTGTCGGCCGCGCCTCAATAAGTTTATATGTGGGGTAAAAGGCGCTGATGTGCCAGGGCATGGTCTTGTCTGTCTTGTATATCCATCTCGCCAGTGCCCGCAGCTCCTCTGCGGAGTTATTCAGCCCCGGTATAATAAGCGTTGTCACTTCTACCCATATGCCGAGGCGCCGCATTTCTATGATGTTCTCAAGCACAGGGGCAAGACGAGCCCCGCATATATCGCGGTAAAACCCCTCGGTGAATGCCTTGATGTCCACATTCGCCGCGTCAAGGACTCCCTTTAACTCGCCAAGGCATTCCTTTGTCATAAAGCCGTTGGTTACAAAGATGTTTTTGAGCCCCGCCTCCTTTGCAAGCACGGCTGTATCGCGGGCAAACTCAAAAAATATCGTAGGCTCTGTGTATGTGTAGGAGATACTTTTGCATCCCGCTGCCAGGGCAGACTCCACGACTGACTCAGCACTGCTCATATGGCCGGGCATCTCAGTGAGGTTATGCGCCACCTGTGAGATGTCATAGTTCTGGCAATGCTTGCACCTGAAGTTGCACCCCGCCGTAGCTATGGAGTAGGTGCTGGAGGAGGGAAGAAAGTGGAAGAGCGGCTTTTTTTCTACAGGGTCGATACTCTCGGCGATAAGGGCACCGTAGACAAGGGTATTTAAAAAACCGTTATTATTCTCCCTTACGCCGCATATCCCCCGTCTGCCGCTCTTTATATGGCAGTAAAAGGAGCAGAGCCGGCAATTCACGCTCTTATCAGCGTTTTTGGTATAGAGGCTGGCCTCTCTTATACTACTCATCTCTGTGCCATGCGACTCTGGCAAGCTTTACACCATCGCTCCACTTGTATGTGAGCTCTCCTTTGTATGCTTTTTTGAGTATGGCACCTATGCGCTGGGCAAGTTTTTCCGTTGTTGTCGTAACCTCCATGCCATGGGCTTTATTGGTTATCTCAATAATCCTCTCAAGAGGATTATGATAGATTGCGCGTCTCTCTTTATTGCGGATAAGGTGCAGAATCTCATCACGGTGGGCACTGACAAAAGTACCCTCAAGAGAGACAAAACCTCTGGCAAAGCCATCGTGTATCTTCTGGCATGCCGGACAGAAAACAACCTTGCCCTCCTGTGCTTTAGCAACAGGTGTTACTAAAGTATTAAGGGACCATCTCTTATTGTGGTAAAGCGCGCCGCAGCCGTGGCAGCGGGTATTATCCTCCGGCCGGGCTCTGTTAAGATAAGGGTCTCCAGATGTATCTATTGATTTTTTCCTGCTGTATCTTGAGGTTCTCATAAGCACATCCTTTCCGGGTTATGTGGACCCGGTCATTTAAATATATACTTACGGGATGAGGTATTTATTTACCTCTTTCTATACCTTTATTATAGCACTACGGCGCTTATTTTCATAGATACGGCCAAGGCGCGGGGAGGCGCAGGTCCTGTGTTTTTTCATATGTTCAGCAGGGTGTGTTTTAAAAAAGTAAAGGGATACCTCGTACCCGGGGCATGTGGCTGCCAAGGTGAGAAGTCATGTGGGTACTGCTCTGATGATGGGTGTGTAAAAAAACTCTCACGGCAGTGACAGCTCTCTGCGTACAGGTTTACTAAGAGGTTCAGAGATGCAGCGTACTTGCGTAAATCGTACTTACCTGTAATTACGGCTCATGGGTTTTTTAAATCTCTTAAGCTCTCAAAGGTCTGCCCACGGCGAATTAAGGGAGATCAGGACTGTTCTTTTTTGGAGTACTCTTCTCTGCGTTTCTGGAATACGTCTTTGCCGGCCTTGTACGCAGCGCGCAGCTCTTCTTTTCTTCCCCCCATAATGTCCCGTACTTTCTCTGCTCCTGAGTCCATACTCTCTCTGGCGTCCTCAAGCCTGTCCTTTGTCCACTCTCCGGCCTCGTCCACCCCTTCTCGAATCTTTTTTCTTGTCTCCTTGCCCGAGGCAGGGGCGTAAAGCAGGGCAATGGCCGCACCGGCCACACCGCCAAGGAGAAAGGCTAATAACGAGCTACTCCTGCTCTTTGACATTCTCTCCTCCTTTGTCTTTGTTAGAGCTCTCTGTATCGTCACTGTGGTTCACGAAGTACTTAAAACCGTATTGCAGCCCTATGATAAGGCTTACAAGGGTAATGAGCGGGGCTTTTATATTGCCGCCTATTATCTCCGTCATGGCGGTTAAAGATGTGGACAGCTCTCTCAGCCTCTTAAAGAGCGCATCAAGCTCTCCTGTCTTATCTCCGGTTTTTTTTAAAATACCGTTAAGCATCTCAAGAGACTTTCTGCTCTCCAGCGTAAGGTCCTCAACGGACTTCGCGGTTTTCTTTATCTGAAGCAGAGCCGGTATGGCGAAGATTATAAGTACGAGAAAGGAGAGAGCAAGAAGAAAGGCAACGATTTCATATACATTTGCTGTAATCATACCCCTCCTCCTTTATCCTTCAGTATAACCCCCTTGCAATTTATATGTCAAGGTTCTGAGTGCTCTGGTACAGGTCTCGGGCTAATAAGTATGGCTTTGTCTCTTAAGAGGGGGGAGTGTATAAAGCAGGGTCTTGAGAAAATAACGGGGTAATTGAATTATTAAAAAGTACCCCTGCTCAGACCTTTAAAAAGGGGTCAAATAGTTTACCGTATTCTTTTAAGGCGAACCTGTCTGTCATGCCGGCTATGTAGTCGCATATTACACGCATCTTCAGGCTGCTGTCCTGCTCTATCCTTGAAAATTTACCCGGCGGCAGAAGACGCGGCTCTCTTGCGTAGGCGCGGAATAACTCGGAGATTATCCGCTCGGCCTTATCCGCCATTCTTATGACACGGTAGTGATGGTAGAGGTTTTTCATGAGAAAGCTCTTTAGCTCCCTGTTCATCTCTCTCATCTTTGGGCTGAACCCGGCGATGTTCCCGCTTCTGCGGCGCACGTCTTCTATGGAGGCAATACCCTCATCCTCTATTCTTTTGCTTACCAGAGTGACCAGGTCCGTGACCTGGGCGTTGATTATCCCTATGATGGTCTGATACTTCAGAACGCGGGCGTCTCTTGTATCCGTACCCTTGAGGACCTTCTCCATATTGGTCTGCCAGAGCTCCAGCTCCTTAAGCTTCTCGGGGTCAAGCATCTCTGATGATAGCCCATCGTCTATATCGTGGTTGTTATAGGCTATCTCATCGGCAAGGTCCACTATCTGCGCCTCAAGGCATGCCGATGGCGAGGCCGTGTAGTCGTTATTCTCTGATTGCCTGTCAAACTCAGAGTTGTGTTTTGCTATACCCTCTCTGGACTCCCATGTAAGGTTCAGCCCTTTAAAGCCGGGGTACCTCTTCTCAAGCTCCGTAACTATTCTAAGACTGTGGGCATTGTGCTCAAATCCCCCGTGGCCGCTCATGAGTTCGTTAAGTACTTTCTCGCCTGAATGACCAAAAGGCGGGTGCCCCAGATCATGGGCAAGGGCTATGGCCTCGGATAGGTCCTCGTTAAGCCCAAGGGCGCGGGCAATGGTCCTTGAAATCTGCGCTACCTCTATGGAGTGGGTAAGGCGAGTTCTGTAATGGTCGCCCTCATGGTAGACAAAGACCTGGGTCTTGTACTCAAGGCGTCTAAAGGCATGAGAGTGTATTACGCGGTCTCTGTCGCGCTGGAAGGGGCTTCTGAAGGGATGCTCTGCCTCTTTATGAACTCTGCCCCTTGTACAGACGCTAAATGCGGCGTAGGGCAAGAGTGTCTCTGCCTCCCTTTCGATGTATCCTTTTATCTTCACTGTTGACAAATCCCTCTTTTGTAATAAAATCATTATATGAGAACTTTTATTCTGTTAACCATGACTCTTCTTATAAGCGGCTGCGCCTCTATTATGTCAAGCGATGTACTTAAAGGCGTGGATAAGGGGCTAACCGTTGAGCTTGTACAGGCTAACCCCGATGCCTTTAAGGCCAAAAAAGTGCTCTGGGGCGGACTCATTGTCAGGACAACCAACCTTGAGCGTGTTACGGAGATAGAGGTTCTTGAAACCCCCCTTGCATATAATGACGTGCCCACGGATGGAAAGTCCAGGGGCAGGTTCATAGTAAGGTTTAACGGCTACCTTGACGCCGCCGTATATAAAGAGGGCGAAGGCATTACCGTAGCAGGGGTAGTGGCGGGTACGAGCGTAAGAAAGATCGGCAAGATGGATTACGCCTACCCCGTGGTAACCCCCATAGAGCTTAAGATATCAGAGCCATACAAAGAGGACTACTACTATAACGACCCATATTATTACGGTCCCTACTACGGGCCTTATTACGGCGCATCGCCATTTTACTACGGCCCATATACGCCCTATGGCGGTTATTACGGGCGCGGCTTTTATGGCCACCCCTATTAAACCCGGGGCCATGGCTTGGCCCTTGCTTCGTTCTAATAATGAATAAAACGGCGCCAGCGACCCGTACCGCTCCAGCCACGGATTACTTCTCCGTGCCGCAGCCTTCTTTAATGCTCATTAAAAACTCCTGATACTCCTCGTAATAATCATCCATAAGGTCCGCCAAGTTCTTGCCCTCGGGGTTTACGTCTTTTTTTACTTTAAGAAATTCTGTAAATGTCATCTCTTACCTCCATTGTCTTCATATAAATGTGCTTTGCCCTGCACGTAAGGGATTGGGTCCGGTGCTTCGGCCTCATTAAACCCACGTAGCCTCAGCAGACACGAGTCGCACTCTCCGCATGCCTTATCCTAGCTCTTGTAGCAGGACCATGTGAGCTCAAGAGGTGCCTTCAGGCTCAGACCAATCCTTACTATATCAGATTTTCTCTTCTCTATTAGCGGGGTCTTTATCTCTATCTTACTGCCGCTTCCCGTACCGAGCTCTATGGCCCTGTTAAAGGCCATGAAAAACTCTGCCCTGCAATCAGGATAACCTGAGCTGTCCTCTTCCACGGCGCCTGTGTATATATGCTGCGCCCCTCTGACCTCTGCCCATGATACGGCTATGGAGAGCAGGTGGGCGTTCCTGAAGGGTACGTAGGTGACGGGTATGCCCTCTCTTGACAGGTCTCCTGCCGGCACATCGATGGATGCGTCCGTAAGGGCAGAGCCGCCGATGGCCTTCATGTACTCCATGTTAACGAGAAGCCTCTCCGTAACATTGTAGTAATCGGCTATCTCGTTGAACGCCCGCTCTTCTCTGGCCCACGTTCTCTGCCCGTAGTTTACGTGCAGGAAGGCAGCAGGTCCCTCTTTAAGGGCAAGAGCCGCGGTAACTGTGCTGTCAAGGCCGCCGCTAAGCAGTACGATGGAGTGTCTCATAATTATTTCTGATTAAATCACAAAAGCCCGGAGTCCTCAATGGGATTTTTTTTATCACAGAGCATGGCCTTTATCATACGCTCAATGTTCTCATGCACAGGCGCCCCGCCGTCAATGGTGATTATATCACCTTCTTTATTCTCATACTCCTCTACATGGGCCTTGAAGATATCCCCTCTCATCTCTGATGGCGGCATCCCCGGTCTTGCTCCAAGGGCCTCTCTGCGGCTTACGCGTTCTATTAGAGCGTCCATCTTTAGTCTGCACTCAAAGATAAAGATATCTTCATGGCCAAGGCCCGCGGCTTTGCCGGCTTTCAGCGTCTCACTCAAAAAGCTCTGCTTCGAGAACGTACCGTCAAGTATGACGGTACGGCCGTTATTAAGATACTCTGAGACTGCACGGCGGTTAAGTTCCCGGTATGTCCTTGCTCTTTCACTGACAGAGTAGGCGTCCGCTCCGTAGGGCGCGGGTTTATCTGATTTTTTTCTTGCCGGGAGCTCTTGCCTTAGACGGTCTGTTGCAAGGGAAGTTGCCCAGAGCGCTTGACCAAGCGCGGCCGCGATGGTGGATTTTCCTGTTCCAGAGATTCCGCATATTATGATAAGCCGCGGCCTCAGCCCGTCTTCGGCAGCGTACCTGAGTGACATATTAAAGTACCGCATGGCCTTTATCCGTGCCTCTGTCTGCTCTACAGCACCAACTTCTTTTTCTCTGGCTTTTAGCCCCTCTACTTTGCCGCGTATCGCGGCACGGTAAGCCTTGTAAAAATTAATAAGTTTTTTATGATGGGCCCTCTCTTCTGCGGCCTCAAGGTAAGCTTTCTCAAAGGCGCGTGCAAGGTCGGCTCTGTTATGAAAATCAAGGTCCATGGATAAAAAGGCCATATCGCTTAGAGTATCAGAGTATCGGAAGCGTTCGTTGAACTCTATGCAGTCTATTATCTCAATCACCTTG